>JAUVDD010000204.1 GCA_030595525.1 Puniceicoccales bacterium | reverse complement strand
GCATGTGCATATCAAGGATTGTATAAATCCTCCTGAAGGAACCAACGAGCCGGAACGCTATACATTCCCGGGCGAGGGGCAGGCTAAGGTACAGGAAATTCTTAGCGCACTGAAGGAGATGGGATACGACGGCGCCTATGCCATCGAGCCGCACATCGCCACCGTCTTCCATGCCACGGATGCAGAGGAAGTCGATCCTATGGAATCCTACAACAGCTACGTCGCCTACGGTAAGGCGTTTGAGAAGCTCTTGTAGAAATCAATTTCTTGTAGTGAGCGCCTTTATGGCGCGATTTACTTATCGCGGGATAAACCCGCTCGCTACATTCCTAGTCCCTTCCCGACAGCACCGACTTCTCGTAGTCCTTGACAGTTGCCAGCACTTCCAACTCACCCGGTACATCATTGCGCTGGCAGAATTCCTCCCAGACAACACTCCATGGCAGGGCCTTGTTCATTTCAAGAAGGGCCAGACGGGATGTGTAATCGCCGGACAACTCAGCTTCACGGAGTAATCCACGTGGCTCAAGCAGGGCCAGTAACAGACACTTTTGCGCAGCTCGTGTACCAATTGCCCATGCACCGATCCGGTTAATTGAGGCATCAAAGAAATCCAATCCAATATGGGTACGTGGCAGAGCATCACACCTCACCAATTCCTGCATGATTCCCTGTGTTGCGTCATCCAGTAAGACCACATGGTCACTGTCCCAGCGGACGCCTCTCGATACGTGAAGAAGAAGCTCGGGCACGTACATCAACACTGATGAGATCTTGTCCGCCAGGCTTTCGGTCGGATGAAAATGGCCAGCATCGAGACAAAGTGCCGTCTGATTCTTTGTCGCATACCCAAGATAAAATTCATGCGAACCAACAACATAACTTTCCGAACCGATTCCAAAGAGTTTGCACTCAATGGCATCGATATTGTGAGCCGGATTCAGTTTTTCAGCCAATACCTCATCCAGACTCTCCGAAAGCTGCTTCCGGTAAACTAATCGATCAGCAGGCTGATCCTTCAATCCGTCCGGTATCCAAATATTGGTGACACAGGCACTGCCCAATTGTTTACCCATCTCTGCACCGATTATTCGCGTGCGTTTACAATGCTCTATCCAGAAATCACGAATTCCCTTGTCCAGGCTGCTAAGTGTAAACCCATCATCAGCTTTCGGATGCGAGAAACAGGAAGGATTAAAATCCATACCAATCCCCTGCTCCTTGGCCCAGTCGATCCATCCCTGGAAATGCGCTATCTCAATTTCGTCACGATCAACTTTCTTTCCACCGAAGTCGCCATACATGGCATGAAGATTCAGGCGGTGATTCCCCGGAAGAATCGATAGTACTTGTTCCAAATCCTGCTTGAGTTCGTCAATGGATCGAGCTTTTCCCGGAAAGTTTCCTGTCACCGCCAGACCGCTACCCAGCTCTATGCCGGATCCTTCAAATCCTCCGACATCATCACCCTGCCAGCAATGCAGGGAAATGGGTGTATTGGCCATCGTTTCAAGGGCCTTTTCAACATCAACGCCGATCTCGGCATAGGTATTCTTTACTTGTTCGTACATTGGAATTTCCGGGTTAAATATATAAATGGAAGTGAACTAGATATTAGACTAATTCCACAATTCTGGAATACACCTATTGATTTATTATTTGCACTTTTTGATATACCCTTAAGGATTAGGCCGTCCATGAAACCCAATCCAGAATCTTTCACCCGATACCTGCCCACGGATCAACAAACTAGACGCTGGGGATGGCGACTACTGGATGTCGGGAGACAAAATATCCCCCCACATGCTTCCTATCCGGCCAAAGGACATCCTTTGGAATATTTATTCGACTCTTCAGGAACGCGGACTCTAAACGAGTTCCAGGTTATTTTCATCACTACCGGACGCGGAGTTTTCGAGTCCGAGAATACGCCTCAAACTCGCATTAATTCTGGAGACGCCCTAATACTTCATCCTGGCGAATGGCACAGATACCAACCCGATCCTGACATAGGTTGGAGTGAGTACTGGCTCGGATTCAAGGGACAGGATGCAGAACGCATTATGGATACCTTTTTTGATAAATCCCAAGCCGTCCACCATACCACTCAGCCAAACGAAATAATCCGCCAATTCGACCAGCTCCTGCACTGGGTCAAGCACCCGTTTCCGGGAGCGGAACAAGTGATGGCCAGTTTCATTCCCATGATTTTGGCTTTTTTGCGTGCCGGTGGACAAGACAAGGACGGGCAAAAAGATCAAGTTATCATGCAAGCGAAACTTCATATGCTAAAAGATCTTTCTATCCGAACAGATTTAAACAAATTGGCACAAACTCTCGGAATGAGCTATTCGAAGTTCCGTGTCCTTTTCAGGGAGCAGACCGGCTACGCTCCACGAGAATTCGAAAACCTGATCAAGCTCAACCGGGCCTGCGACTTGCTTCGTTCCAGTCAATATTCTGTTTCCCAGACAGCCGAAGCCCTAGGATTCGCGTCCATCTATTATTTCTCACGCGCATTCAAACGGCAATTCGGCAAATCTCCACAGCAATGGGTGCAACAGAATCAGTGAGATTGATTACTTGTCCAGGGAAGCATTAAGCAAAACAGGCTACTTTTCGCCCTGAAGTATGAACGGTTGGGTACCGACTACGGTTCCCTCAATACCATGTATCATGGCCCTGACATACTTCGCATCGGGAATTAGCGACAAATCAATTTCCTCGCCATGATAAACCACTTCCCCTTCAGCAATCCACTCAATCGATTCGCAGCCACTGGCTTGAATTCTTATCGTTCCAGACCTTTCATCCACGGCAATTTCCTCGATCACTGGCACAGGTGGTCCATCCTTGCCTTTGGGTGAGTGGGCAAAGAAGAAATGTCCTTCAACCAGGGCATCACGGACAAGCGCGTCATTTAACTCAGTCAAAAGCACAATATTCCAGCTGAATGCAAAGCTCTTGGCTGGCACATGCATATCGTCGTTGGCCATGCCCCAGACGGGCCGCTCCGGCAACAATTCCGTTAGAACAGAATCCCATGTATTTCGGTCAGAGGGATAACGATCCATCTGGTTGTAAACTTCCAATCCAAGAATATGGGGATGACGACGAAGATGATCGCAATACCACTCAAGGGAACGTTTCATTTCCGGTTTCTTGCTTTCGGTGTACCGGCCGGGATGATTAAAAGCTGCCAATCCATCGCGTTGAGCAATCTGTTGGAACACTTCCTCTTCGGAGTTAACTTCGGCGTCACCATAATTAGAATAAAAACTGTTGATATGATGTAATCGGGAAATTTCATTTCCCTCGATTGCGATCATCCCCAGTTCTCCTGGGTCCCGATCGAATTCTTTCCATGGCCATGTGGTTACTTCTAATTTTTTAGTATCATGGTCAGTCAACGCGAGGATTTTGTATCCGTGATCATGGTACATATCGATGACACCAGCTGGATCCACCTTACCATCACTAAGCAACGTGTGTGTATGTAAATTTGCTTTGTACTGGCCGTATGATTCCCAATCAATCCCCTCATATGGGTGCTCAATCGTGACATCTTCCCATGTGCCAACGATAACGCCGACAATCAGGGCTAGTACAAATAAGATTCCTCCGCTTATGAGAAACTTGCGGTTTTTAGTGATTTCAACAGTTTGCATATCCCTTGTGTACAAGAATAAAGAGGCCACAAATCAAAAAGCGGCAAGAAGAATTATAAGGTCAAAGACCGAATCTACTCAAAGACTGTTGGCTCAAACTGTTCGACTAGCCCAGCCCGGAAACTTTCAACGGACTCTATGGCATCCATTGCCTTCAACTGATAGGCTGCGTTACCGATTACGGCTGCTTCGATCGGGAATGCATTAACCTTTTTTCCTGCCCGTTCAGCAATTGCTCGACAAAGAATGGGATTCTTTGCTCCCCCACCAATCAAGACAATCTGTTTGAAGGATTTCCCTAGGGCAGATTCAAAGTTTCGCATTGAATTGGCCACGCTTTCCGCGATGGACTCAGCTGAAAGACGAAGGTATTCCGG
>JAUVDD010000186.1 GCA_030595525.1 Puniceicoccales bacterium | reverse complement strand
GTGGACATCTTCGAACTAAGCGGCGCCACCTATCCACTTCCTCTAAAAGTGCGCCTCGGGGAACACCTTGCCACCCGCGTAAGTGCTGGCGTTGGAACAGCCCATGAAGTCGGCCGGTTCAAGGACCTCCTTATTGTTGAGTTTTTGGTCCATGATACTCCCCTCACCGGATTGTCTCTCCGGGATACAGAGTTGCGGGACAAAACAGGGATGAATGTTGTGGGCATCTGGGAGTCCGGACATTTTCATCCGGTAGTCCCTGATCATGTCCTGGCTGATACATCGGTTCCGGTGGCGGTGGGCAGCAAACAACAAGTCGAAAACCTCAACAAGCTGCTGGGTGAAACCCCGGAAGTTAAACACGAGGTGCTGGTAATCGGTGGTGGAGCAGTTGGCAGGGCCACAGCAGCTGCCTTAAAGCGACGCGACGTGTATGTTCGTCTCCTCGATTTGGATCCCAGACTGGAAGAGGAACTGCGTCCTTTTTGCGACGAATTAATAATCGGCAACGCAGCAGACCGGGCCACTCTTCAAAAAGCTGGCATTGACACTGTCAGTGCGGTTGCCCTGACCACCGCGGACGATGCGGAAAACATCCACCTGGCAGTTTATTGTCGAAGGTTGCGGCCCCAATTGAGTATTGTTAGTCGAATCACTCGCGAAAGGAACATTGAAGCCATCTACAGGGCTGGAGCCGACTTTGTTCTCAGTTACTCCTCGCTTGGATGCGAATTTATCATGGCTTACCTGATGGGTCGACAACCCGTACTTGTAGGCGAAGGTGCCGATTTCTTCACAATAGAAGTCACCAAGGGCATGCAAGGGAGGACTCTCGCCCAAAGTGGGATCGGTGCAAAAACCGGGCTCACGGTGATTGCCATCGAAAACGGTGAGACAACTCAAACGAATCCCAAGGCAAATACCATCCTGCAAAAGAACGACAAGCTGCTCATGCTTGGGACAAACGAGCAGCGGGAAAAGTTCAACGAGATATTCGCCTAAGTGGTCGTACCGATTCCCTCCTCTACTCGAGGCGTCCCTCCAACGTGGCCATATCCAGAGGCATTTTCGATTCGAATCGAAGCTCCTTAGCTGTTGCAGGGTGCTTCAATCCGATCAAGCAGGCATGCAGTGCCTGCCTTCTGAATCCATAGGGAAGCGTGGCACCCTTACGCTTCATCGCAGTTGCCGTTCCCTTGTGATAGAGCCTGTCTCCAATTAAAGGCAATCCCGCTGCAGCTGCCTGAATCCGAATCTGGTGTTTTAATCCTGTTTCCAGTCGAATTCGCAACCGGCTAACCCGATTCCTTTCAAAAAGCTTCTCCATTGTGAAGTGAGTTACCGCCTGTACAGATTCCGGAACCTGTTTTTCATGAAGCTGTTGCCGGTACTTGTCCCGATCGAGTTTCAGGAAATGACGCCATGTGCCGGATTCCTCATGGCAGGTCCCGTCCACAATTGCATTATACTCGCGTAAAAGCTCATGCCGACGCAACTGGTCGATCAGGGAGTACCGGGCATCCTGATTCAAGGCAATGCAAAGCAGCCCGCTGGTATACTGGTCCAGACGGTGAACCGGTAATGGCCGTACCGATGCCGGGCTACCAAACAAACGACGGCGTGTCGCTTCTCCACGAGAGTTATTCAGGTATTCACCCAGAATATCCAACGCCGACTTAGCATTCAATCCCTCCACCGGAACAGACAATAACCCTGCGCCCTTATCAATGATGGCCAGATCCGCATCCAGATAGAGAACCGTGACTTTTGGATTAATCCGCCTCCTGTGAACCCAGGATGCAGTGGCGCTGTCCGGCTTGCCCAATGTCAAGGCGCCCTCCGGATCGGGCATTTTCTGGCTGGCCCGTATCACAACTTCCCCATTTAAATAAAATCGACCGGATGTGATCCATTCCTTTACCCGCTTACGCGGAGATTCCGGACAGACAAGCATGGCCCATTCCAATAGGGATTTTTCATTTTCTTTGTCCGTCTGATCCATCTGGATGCATCCTCCACTCATCACCTCTCACCGCAAGTAATTTGTGCTCCTTGAGGATTATCAGCCAGCTTTTATAAAAAGATTTCTTGTAAAATCCAAGGGTCTTGATTAATTCTGGGGCCATGGTGGATTGGTGGAATACGCTTCCTCTAATGGAGCAATTCTTTTATGGGATTGGGTTCCTTTCCCTGTCCCTAACCATCATTTTGGCTATCTTGACCGTAATCGGGCTGGATGGAACCAGTACACTTCTTCAAGCGGAAGCAGAGCAAGGCAACCACCGCCTTCGCATCTTGTCCCTGCATACTATTTCCGCCTTTCTTCTGGGATTCGGATGGGGAGGTGTGTTGTGCCTGAAAGTGGGACTTCATCCGTTTGTTGCCAGTATTTTGTCTCTAGCTCTGGGAGTCATTTTGATGGCTCTTATGTACCTGCTTATGGCCGCCATGATTCGACTGCACTTTCGCAGTGATTTGGATTTTTCGATGGCAATTGGAGCCGTTGCAGAGGTGTATATTACCGTTCCTGCAAATCGTTCCGGGCGAGGGAAAATCCGTGTTCGTGTTGGTGTTGAATTAACTACCGCCAATGCTGAAACAAAATCAGTCACTTCCTTCAAACCCGGTGATGAAGTCAGGGTAGTTGAGCGAATTGGCAAATCCAACTTTCTGGTCAAGGCAAAGTAAGAAGTCACTCACTCGACTGATCCAGATAGTCCCTTTTACTGGAATTCTATTTACCTCCCATTTATTACCACCTTGGCGCCACGCTGGACAAAACCCTCTGCTAAACTCGACCCGATTCCCTTGTAACTGCCCGTTACCAGGATTGTTTTTCCGGCAATTGAAAACATATTATCCGAATCATTCATCTCTCCATGCTTAATAATTCAAGCTGGTGGTCAATCCAACGGATGAAGACATGTCATCGACATGACGTTATTGGTTTTGATCGAGATATCGCCGCATGGATGAAAGGGTCTCCGAGCTCAAATGATGTTCCATCCCCTCTGCATCAACCTGCGCTTGCAAATCCGATACCCCTAACGCTTGTAGGAAATTCAATACCAGCTCATGACGCTCGCTGGATGCCTTGGCCATCGCTTCTCCTGTCTCCGTCAATCGCCAGCTTCCTTCAACCGTCTTATGGATCAGTTTGCGTTCCTCGATCCGCTTCAATGCGCGGATCACTGATACATGGGATACACCAAAGATACCCTGCAAATCGATCACACGTGCCTGCCCGCTCTTCGTTAGTAAGTCTGCGATCGCCTCCACGTAGTCTTCGGCTAGCTCATCTGAATGTTGCTGCCTGACACGGTCGTGCCGCGCTGCTGATTTCATCTTGACTTCTCCTTCGGACATCACGCTCCAGCAAATCTTTCCCTTTACATTTGACAAGTTTCGATTGCTGGTAATCTTTCATCTAGATGTAGCCCATGCTACATCGACAGACTGATCAATGTTTATAAAACGAAAAAAACAGGACCCGGATGGCATCCGTACGCTCTCGGAGGACATTCTTAAAGGAGTGGCCAATCGTGGACAATTGGAAGCGACATGGTCAGCGGATGCCTTGGTACGCCGTGACAAATCACTCATGGAGCAGGGCTTGGCGCTGGAACTTTTGGAAAGCGATGGCTATGCGGAGCGTGGAAGTGGTGGGTGGAAACTGACCCCAAAAGGGCACGAGCGGGCCTTGGAGCTACTCCGGGCACACCGCCTCGTTGAGACGTATCTGGCCCGCAAGGAAGGTATCGCGCCGGACGATTTGCACGAGGTAGCAGAAAAAGCAGAGCATGAATTCTCAGCTGAAGGGATCAACAAACTGGCAGATTCGATGAACCGACCCAGGTTTGATCCACATGGTGATCCGATTCCAGAACGTGCCCAGGATCTGACCTCCCTCGAACAAGTACCCTTACTTGATATGGAAGCGGGAACGTTTGGTCGCATTGCCCATATCGAGGATGAGCCAAAGTCAGAATTCAGGAAACTTCTCGACATGGGACTCGCGCTGGAGCTCCCGATTAAGGTCATTGGAAAGAAAGGAAACAGGATCGTCATCGAATTGACCGGAGAATCGATTGAATTATCCTCCCGTCTGGCCGCACATGTGGAAGTCATTCCGGTAGACGATCCCAATTGGTATCCTGAAGGATTAAATCGTCTGAGCCTGCTGAACCCGGGCGAAACTGGGATTGTAGAATATTTATCCCCGGCGTGCATGGGGCCGGAACGTCGGCGCTTACTCGACTTTGGAATCGTTCCGGGAAGCGAGATTCAATGTGAATTTTCCAGTCCGTTTGGAAGTCCCATCGCCTACTCTTTACGCGGAACAACGATTGGGTTGCGGAAAGCACAG
>JAUVDD010000404.1 GCA_030595525.1 Puniceicoccales bacterium | reverse complement strand
GTACCCGACCACGGGAGCATTGCTGACACTGTTCGCTTTGATGCCAGGTCCCCTCACCATAAACGGCACACGGACTCCACCCTCCCAGATGGAAGCCTTGCTCCCACGAACAGGGCCGTTGATGTTACCGATATCGTTTGTTGGTAAACTTCCGTTGTCGGCGGTATAGATGATGTAGGTGTTATCCTTGATTCCCAGCTCTTCGACCGTTTTCAGCAGTTGAGCGATTCCCGTATCAAGATCATTGATCATTGCGCCGAAGGGAACATTCTGATGTCGGCTTCCGGGTTTCCATGAGGAAACCATTTCCGTGGTGGCGGGAAACGACTGGTTTGACAGGTGGGTGGCGTAATGGGAAACCTGCAGATAAAATGGCTTGTTCGATTTTACCTGTGTTTCCATCCAATCCACTGCTTTCGTTGTAACACTGAAAATACGTTTTGGATCATCTGGCAGGTTGCTTTTCTGACTGCCCTCCTTGTTGCCGGTGGGTCCATCAGAGGCATCAAATCCATGCTTTTCGGGACCGGCTTTACCAAGATGCCATTTTCCGAAGTGGGCGGTTTGATACTCGGGACGGTCACGTTTAATTAATTCGGGTAAAGTGAGGTCATCCATCGGCAAGGCATCAATATGTCTCGGTGGAATGAGTTTGTTGCCTTCATAAGGGGGCCCACTGTTGCGACCGCAAATATCCGTGAAGTGCAGAGCTGCCGGGCTACGTCCGGTCAACAGGGCTGCCCGTGAGGGTGAACAGTTTGGGTGAGCGGAATAGCCTTGTGTGAAGCGCATACTTTGACTCGCCAATATTTCGAGACTTGGGGTCCGGAAAAAATCACTTTGTGAATCCGGAACAGTTGGGTCCAGCATAACCGAAGTCGTTCCCCATCCCTGATCATCTGTCAGGATGACGATAATGTTGGGAGATTTGGCATCAACTGTTCCCAGAACAGCAGCAATATGCAGAAGTAAGTATAAACAAAAACCCGCTTTCATGAATGTGTTCCTAATAGGAATTCGAGATTTTTCAACACCAGATAGTGATGAGTTGAAGAACAGAGGATTGACCATTTGCAACTGCACCATAGATTCCATCCAGCAACCGGTTCGCTACCCATCATGAAGAAGATCCTTAATGTTCTGATACTTGTATTGTTAAGTCAGAGTGCTGTTTCAGGCGCTCAATATTTTGTTAGCCCAAATGGATCGGACAGCAATCCGGGAACACGGGAAACCCCTTTCCGACACATTAACAAGGCGGCTTCGATTATGGAGGCAGGAGATGACTGTATCATCGGGAAGGGAACTTACAGGGAGTCTGTTAATGTTAAGCACTCTGGAAAACCGGATAAGCCGATCCGCTTTATAGCAGTGGAGGGAGAACAGGTCATTATTGATGGGACGGAACTCATTGAAGGAAGATGGAAGAAACACGTTGGCGGAATCTGGAAGATCCCCTTTGCGGGAAAAGTAGAGCAACTCTTTGTGGATGGCCAAATGATGGTTGAAGCCCGTTGGCCGAATATGCGTATGGATCAGACATATGATCGTTCTTGTTGGGCAGAGTCTGTTGAGGGAAGTCGTTTTGGTGAGTTGATCGATCCCGAACTGGCCAAGACAGGCATCGACTGGACTGGGGCAATTGCCATGTTGAATGTGGCGCACCAGTTCTTTACCTGGACGAGGGAAGTGAAGTATGAACCCGGATCCGATCGCTTTTCTTACGAGAAGGACTTTAGCGTCACGAAGTATACGGATACGACCAAGGGTTGGGAGGATGACTACTATTACTTGTTTGGTAAGCTGGAGGCTTTGGATATTCCGACCGAGTGGTACCACGATCAGGAGGCTGGCTTGCTGTATCTGTATCCTCCTGAAGGAATGGACCTGAATGATTGTAGTATTTCCTACAAGAAACGCGACTTTGGAGTGACCGCTTCAAGCGTCGATTATATCGAAATTAAGAACATCGGATTCTTTGGATGCGCCTTCGATTTGAACAAAGCCAATCACTGCGTTGTGGACGGCTGTCAGCTCATGTTTCCTTCCTTTAACAGGTTGATAGGAAATGAAGACAGGCAAGCCGCAATCCGTGGAAATAGCAACATTGTAAGGGACACGGAAATAGGCTTCAGCAGTGGAATGGGATTGAAGGTAGAGGGTCTCAATAATCTCATGGAAAATAACATTATTCATGACGTATGCTGGACCGGAACATTGCGCCATCCCGCATTGAGGGTCAAAGGTGACGGAATTGGTACCGGGAGTATCATAAGAAACAACACACTCTACAATGGCGGGAATTCAATGTTGGCCTTTTCCAGTGCCGATCATCTGGTCGAACACAACCATGTCTACAATGGTGGTAAGCTCTGTCGGGATGTTTCTCTTCTATATACGCAACAACCAGAATGTAGTGGCACTGTCATTCGCTTCAACTGGGTTCATGGAATCTATACCGAGGGCTATAGCGGTGATTCATACGGTGGCATGGGTATTCGTGGCGATGACCAGACACGCAACCTGACAGTGCACAATAACGTTGTCTGGGATTGCGGAGGATATGGGATCATAGTTAAGGGCGATCACAACCGGATCTTTAACAATACGGTTTTCGATATAAAACCGCTCGAC
>JAUVDD010000059.1 GCA_030595525.1 Puniceicoccales bacterium | reverse complement strand
GAAGCTGACTTTAGTTCAGTTACCACACCCATCAATTCATTATACATTTCCTCATCATTGATGAGCTTACCCAGCGTTCCTTTCGAATCGTCAAGTTTTGCGGTAATGGATTCCAGATTGCCCATGACATTATCGAACCGGTTCCGGTTATCAGCCACTAATCCATTAAGGTTGCTGAACAGCTCACCCATTCCCGAACCGTCAAGTCCGGCAAAACCATCGGCCATCTTGTTGAGCTTTTCGCCGAGTTGCTGCACTTCCTCCAGGATCTCGTTAAAATCTGGCCCGGCATCTGCCATAATTTCCGCACCATCGGTGAGAACTTCAGTTTCATTACCATAGTCGATGGCGATGTAGTGCTGCCCAAGCAAACTCGACATGGCAATCTGTGCCACGGAATCAACCGGGATCTCCACCGTCTCGTCAATTCTCAGGGTAACCTGCCCTCGCCCCTTTGACAAACCGGCTCCTGATACTTCCCCGACCCGGACTCCGGCCATGCGGACATCCGAACCCGTTGTAATCGTCCGGACATCATCAAATTCCGCGATAACGGAATAGCCGGTCTCGCTAGCAAATTGGCGAGTGCCAATCACCGTGTAGACCGCATAGATCAATATAACACCGAGGACAAAAAAGATGCCCACTCGAATAGATTGGAATGTTTGGTTCATACGTCGTTCTCCTGTTTTCTAAATCTTGGATTAAGTGGATCAATTGTCGGATTCATGAACTCCAACACTTGAGGATCGTTATTATTACGCAAATCGTCGGGAGTTCCCCGAAAGACTAGTTTTCCGTCCATCAGCAGAGCCATCCGATCAGCAATGGACAGTGCCAAATTGCGGTCATGGGTGACAACAAGGCTGGTGGCACCCGTTTCCCGTGCGATCGTGGCGATGAGTTCCGTAGTTGTTGCTGCCAGAATCGGATCCAGCTCAGAGGTCGGCTCATCGTAGAGGATCAACTGTGGTTCCATGATGATGGCTCGCGCCACAGAAACTCGTTTTTTCATCCCCCCGGATAATTCAGCAGGGATTTTGCGACCTGCGCCCTCGATGGATAAGGCCCGCATGACCGAAGTAACCTTTTCCCAAATGACCGTTTCACTGTATAACCGGTGCTCGCGCGGATACAGAGCCAGATTGTCGTAGACCGTCATGGAATTAAATAAGGCACCTGCCTGAAAAACCATGGCGGTCCGGATGTTTCCTTGCGTACCGGGATCGTCTGCCGGTTCTCCACCGATTAGAACCTCTCCCTCATCGGCTTGCTCCAATGCTACCAGGTGCCGCATCAAGACGGATTTCCCGGAACCACTGGGCCCCATCAGGGCGAAGATCTCTCCGGGTTTCACGTCAAAGGATACGCCTCGAAGCACCTTCTGCTCACCGAAGGACTTGTAAAGGTTCTCAATGGAAACCGAAACGGGCTCGACTGTAACTGTTGATTCCATGGTTTTTCCTATATGAGAATGTTAGTGATAAAGTAATCGAAGATCAGGACGAAGATAATACAGACGACGACTGCGCGGGTGACTGCTGCCCCAATCTCGCGTGGTCCACCCGAGGTCCTGAGCCCAAGATGGCTGGAGATTAGTAAGATCCCAACCCCAAAAAGCTCCGCCTTGATCAGGCCGTCAGTCAGGTCGTCTATTTTTATGAAGGATTTCAATGAATTGTAATAGAGATCGGAACTCAGATCGATCCAATCGACATACTCACAGACGACCTGTCCACCAATCCATCCAGTCACGACCGATACAATCAGAAGGACAGGTATGACCAGGACAATTGCAGCCAATCTTGGCAAAACCAGAAAACGCTCCGGGGGAATGTTCATTGTCCGCAGCGCGTCCACTTCCTGATAGACTTTCATTGAAGCCAGTTCAGCTGTAACAGCGGAACCCACACGTCCCGTAACCATGATCGCTGTCATCACCGGGGAGAGTTCCCGCACCATCGATAACCCGATGATGGTTCCGATATATTGCTTGGCCCCAAAATCCATAATACTGTAGCCAATCTGCAAGGCCAGCACCGCTCCAATGAAAAAGCTCAATATGGCAACCAGCGGGACCGTTGCGTAGCCCATGAACAGGCATTGCTCGAGTAGCCGCTTCCACTGCCGGGGCAGGCTCGGAATGTAGCTCATGGTTTTCAATGCCATCTGTACGCCAGATCCGATCCATTCAAATAACTCCAGTAATGCTTTCATTTGATATTCTCCCTCAATCTCTCCAGAACCAATTCAACACGCTCTGGCCTTCGTTCGCCGTTGACCGAACTAGACCCTTCATTACCTGCCACTGTTTCCCTGATTCCCATTCATACAATGGACCGAGATAAAGCGCTTTCAATCCCTCTAAATCCCGCTCCCAGACGATCATGTCCCAGAGAACGGAATGCCGCTGATTGCCCATCCGTTCATCAAACCGGTAGACAGCAAAAAGAGGGCTCCAGTTTTCCTTCACTTTCTCATTTTTCGGGAAAAACACGGTAAGTGGATCAAGCATCTGCAACTGACGGTTCCCCAATCCATCATTCCAGTATCCTGCCAATGGCCAAATTGTGGTCAATCGGGCGGTATTTCCCTTAAATTGTTGCTTCTCGTCCCGGTAGAGGAAGTAAAGCAGCGTTGTTGTGTCACGCTTCATCCCCGGTTCTGTAGAAGTTTCCCTCTTCAGTAATGGCCAGCCATACCACTTCTTTTCACGCCCGGGTGATGTTTCCTTCGAATAAACGGGCAACCAGCGGTTCACGTACTTTTCCTCACCTCTACCCTGTACCAGAAATGGCCAGAAATAGCGGTTCTCGGAATACTCTACCCTGGGTTCCCATTCCCGGGTGTATCCAAAAAATGGCCATCCGTAGGTTTCACTTTTTAATCCAGCCGCGGTTTCCCTGTGATAAAACGGCAAGATCCCAAACCTGACATAGGGCACCTCTTCATCCAGATCATCCCGATAATTATAATGAAAAGGCCAGGCAGCCCATGTGTGCTCATAATCATTGTCCCGTTCAAAATGACCATAAATCGGCCACAATCCAAATCCCCTGCTTTTGGGACCCTTCAGTCGCTGGATAAATGGATAGGGAGTGTGCGTGCGAATTTCATCCTTTCTAACGGTCCTCACATAAAAGGGCCAGGCAGCAAAGGATATCCGGTCACGAAAGAGTTTGTTTTTCAGAACTCCCCCAATCGGCCAGACAGCAAAGTATGAGGCCTCCGGCTCGGGCGTTTGATAGCTGAATACAAACGGGAAAGCCTGGAAAAAGGTCTCGTCCCTGGAATCGTTTCGTCGGTACTGAATCAGGTTGGTTACATTTCCATATCGGATATTTCCTTGATCTGTCCAGCTGGCAATAGGGTATAGGAAATATGAGCTGGTCACACCGGTCTCCAGATACTCAAATGATGTCCAGAATGGACGGATGCTGAGAATGCGTTTGGTATCTTTCTCAGTGACCGATACGATAGGGCCAAGGTTGCTGGTATTGTCATCCCTGCCCATCAGTGAATCAAATTTCTTCACGACTGCCGGCCAGAAATTGGATTCGCCAGCAATCACGGTCGCCTGCCCAACAAGCACCGCTGCTCCCACCAAAACTAATTTTCTGAACCTTGTCCCCACTATACTTAGATCGATTACTCCATTATTGCTTATCTTAATCAGGGTAAGTGGAAATGTTAAAATTACAAAAATCTGGTAAACTTATCGGCGCTTGCCTGAACGAGAAAGGAACCTAATTTAAAACCCATGCGCATAACAGGAGGAAGAGCACGCGGAATCTCTATCTCAACCGGGCGGGCCAAACATGTTCGTCCGGCCACTGACCGTATGCGTGAAGCCGTGTTTTCCAGTCTGGGAGATCGCATACATGATGCCTCTGTACTCGATCTTTTTGCCGGTTCAGGCAGTTACGGACTGGAAGCCCTGTCCCGAGGAGCAAGCTCCGCCCTGTTTGTGGAAAAACACCTGCAGGCAGTTACTGCCTTGGAACAGAATGTTAATGCCGTACTGAAAAGTCTGGGCAATCCGAAGGAGCTGAAAACAAAGATCATTCGTAGGGATGTTCTGCGCTTCGAATCATCATTGTCTCACGACATAATCTTCATGGATGCACCTTATGACCTGATTCGCGCCCAAGGGGACGCATTATTGGAGCACGCCAGCAAGCTTCTATCGGATGGTGGTATCCTTGTTTACGAATTACCAGGAGATCTAAATATCCCGGAGCTTGGATGGAACTGCTTGAAACGCATCGGCAAATCCCGAACCAACGAACCAAGTGTGGCTATTATGGAAAAGAGGGATCAGTAGATTCCCATCCCTGCCAAAACCAGCGTCAGGCCAACTGTCACAGCTGTTTCCACACGCAGAACCCGGTCATTCAGGGATACCAATTGAAATCCCTCATTTCGAAGGAGCCGTCGGTCATTGGAATCCCATCCCCGCTCCGGACCAATCGCCAGACAAACGGATGAAGATGATTCCATTTCCAATTCACTCAAGGGACGGGTACCCTCGTAGACATCCAACATCAAGGATAGGCTATTTTTTTCACGCACATAGTCCATGGCGGATACCAAATCATCACAAACATGCACCTCAGGCAGGAAGGTATCGAACGCTTGTTCCATTCCTTCGATCAGACGCTTCCTCCATTCATCCGAGGTCCACAGACTGGACTTGGCGTAAGCCGGATCCGAGCGTCCCGTTCCGGCGAAAACAATTCCTCTTACACCGAGCGTTGGTGCAGTAGTCAGGATTTTTCTGGCTGTTGCCGGGCGACACATTCCAACTAGAAGATAGACTGGTGGAGGAATTGGAGGAACTTCACCCCACTCGACCGAGACTTCCATCACATGATCAGAAAGATTTTCAATGTGAGCTTTTCCTACAGGACCGTTGATAGCTCCCACATCAAAGGAATCCCCCTCTCGCATCCGAAGAACACCTCGGACATGCTCGAACCGCGGATCCCTGGGATCCAGAATATAGGTGTCGGATTGTTCTTCGAATAGAATGCGGTTCATTTTTGATTGATAGTCCTCCCCACAATCCCAATCTCAACCCCAATCTCAACCTCAATCTTTTTCATCACTCTTACATGAATTCGAAAACATCAGTACTCTTTGTCTGTATGGGAAATATCTGTCGGTCCCCGGCTGCCGAAGCAGTTTTCCGGAGCAAAGTTGAAGCCGCAGGTGTAGCTGACAGGTTCCATATCGATTCAGCAGGCACAATCGGGTATCACTCAGGTCACCCGGCCGATCATCGGATGCGCGCCGCCGGTGCGGAACGTGGTTATAATCTGGATAGCATTTCCAGGCAGGTAAAAAAGAGTGATTTTGATAAGTTTGATCACATCATCGCCATGGATATGGATAATCTGGACAATTTGCAGGCCATGTCAGCCGACGGATCCGGCGACGCCAAGTTGACCCTGATGTGCGATTTTGCCAGCAATCATAGCGACCGTGAAGTTCCCGATCCGTATTACGGTGGTTCAAAAGGATTCGAACATGTCATGGACCTGCTCGAGGATGCCTGCGATGGCCTTCTGGGAGAATTGACGCTCAGTTCTTGAGCCAGGTTTCGTCAAGAATAACGACCTGTGGAGAACCACGGTAGGTGTCCAATTCCACAAAGGCATGAACCAAGTCACCCGGATTTCGTAAGTTCAGCTCGTTACGCATTCCACTGATTGGGCTGTAAATCATTAATTCCCGGTCGCCGATTTTGATACGTGCCGGCTTATTTCCGCTCAATGGAAGCTTTAGCAAGAATAGCTCTCCGAGATGCTCGGCTAAAGCGGCGTCATCCAGCCCTGCCAACCGATCAAGAGGTGGCACTGCCCGGCGATCCATTCTCTTGAGGTTCACCTCGGGACGATATGCGGTTGTTGGTTCATCGCTTAGCTTATCGTAAACAAGCACTTTATTGGAATCCCCCACCTTGAACCGCGCATATATCGGCAAGTGGTCTGAATACCCGGAACCGCCACCAAAGTTTGTCCAGGAAATGGGTCGTCCCCATCGTGAATCAACGTTCTTTCCCGGAATCATTAATCGGTCAAAACTGTTGTCGAGATACTGGATGCCTTTATTGTCATACAATCCCTGACTGATGGTCATTTGCATCAAGGTTCCCCACTGACCACGCCAGACTTCCGATCCACGATCTTTTGCGGGCAATTCATACCACAAATTGTAGAGATCCATGGTCGCCATCTTGCTAACCATGCGGACTTCCCGTCCATTTGAACGTAAAACATCATTCACTCCTGTTTCCGGAATTTCCGGAAAAACAGCCTCGTGATTATAATAGGAATTCAAATCACCGGCGACGATAACATCTGCCTGGGGATTTCTATAGAGAATGGCATCGACTTCGGCACGAACCACTCGGGCGTTCTGTACCCGAACTGTTTCCAGTGCCAGAGATGAAGCTCCCGATTTCCAGTGATTGTTCAATAAAATCAGTTCGTTGCCCTCAATATCCAGTCCAACGATGAGCACATCCCTGGCATCCAGTAATGGACGCTGACGAACATATTTAATCGGAAACCGGCTGAAGATAACATTCTTGTGGGCTGGATGGTATTCACTGATAAACGAATCGGGCTGGGCAATTTGATACCCCGTCATGCCTTGCTCTTCCAGATACTTCAGTAACAGCAATTCAGAGGGAAGATTGGCAACCGATATCCCAACGGATTTTTCACCGGACAGCATTTCCTCCAACGAACAACCAGCGGTAATCCGCAAAAAGGTTTCTGTATCCGGCGTATCAAACGGAGTCCGGTCCAGCTCCAACTCTTGAAACATGACAATCTCTGGTCCGGCTCCATCATTGATGGCGGATAAACTACGATGGATACTTTCGAGTTTTCCCAGTAATTGCGCGGATCCATAATTACCTTTTGGCGCCTGTTCGTAATCCGAATACAAGGCAACCCCATCCAGATCAAAGAGGTTTTCCACATTATACGCCAGTACTGTGAACTCACGACCCGCCATCGCAGCCATCGAAAGAGACACCAGACCTATGATTAAAGCCAATTGCTTCATGTCTTATCTCCTTATCCTTGCAGCCGTTCCCTGCAACACTTTCCATACTCTGTGTGAAAACACTCAATCAGGCGATTGAAGAAGCCATTAGCGAAAAAACTGGTCTATCCTTTCAACTCGCTGATTCCTCGGGAATGGGAGGCGGGTGTATAAACGATGCCAGTCAGATCACCGGAACCGATGGTCGGACCTTCTTTGTTAAGCGAAATAATATTGGATTCCGTGAAGCATTTGAGACCGAGGCGCACGCTTTATCCGTTATGGCAGCCAGTCAAACGATCCGGGTACCAGTACCTATTGCCACTTGTCAGGCAGATAACCTATCCGCTCTGATTCTTGAATTCCTCCCTATGGGTCGGTCCCTGAAAAGCGACTGGGCCGAAATGGGTAGGCAATTGGCCCGCATGCACCGACACCGTGCTGCTCGACATGGCTGGGATCGTGACAATTGGATCGGATCAACTGCCCAGATTAACACCAGACATGATGACTGGGTCACCTTCTTTAGGGAGTGCCGACTCAAACCCCAGGTTGATTGGGCTCGCAGAAAGCACCTGTCGTTACGCAAGGCGGATACGCTCATTACCGGCCTGTCCGCATTCTTTGAGAACTACGATCCGATACCTTCCCTGCTTCATGGTGACCTCTGGTTAGGTAATGCAGGATTTGTGGAAGACGGATCTCCCGTGGTTTTTGATCCGGCCAGCTATTATGGTGATCGTGAAACGGATTTGGCCATGACGGAAATGTTCGGTGGATATTCACCTGAGTTTTATTCCGCATACGATACAGAATGGTCTCTCGATCCGGGTTACTGTTTACGCAAACAACTGTATATTCTCTATCATACTCTGAATCACTACAATATATTCGGTGGTGGTTACGGTTCGCAGGCTGAATCCATCATCAACGGATTAGTATGAATGGCACTTGGTTAAGGGGGTGTATCGGGTAGTTTCTCATCGGAACTGCTCGAAGTACACCTTGTTTATTAGCCATCGTGAAAATGCGAATTCTGATAGCCTCGAATTGCCATAGGGTAAATAAATTCAGAAAGCCCGGGGTTGCCGGAGGGAGCGTAGCGACTGAGGGCTACCCCGGGGAAGGGGCATTCATTAATGCACAAATAC
>JAUVDD010000347.1 GCA_030595525.1 Puniceicoccales bacterium | reverse complement strand
GCAACTTTGGAACAAATGACTTATCCGATTATTCCCGTGCCGGAATCGATACCATTGGTAATATGAGCGCTAACGGATACGCCATTGTCTTTGACGGATCCAACGGAGCGGATCCTTCCCGGGTTTTTCAGAACCAGCTGCAAAGTGGAACTTCCCTCTATGTCCGCGGGGACGGTAAATGGCAAAAGGATACCAGCACCGGTGAAACCCTCTTCTATTATAAGGCAAAAACCATCGATGGGGATCCCTGGTGGAGTCCTGTTGGTAACCGTACCGCTGGTGATCCTGATATGAGAATCTATACCAACTCCGTCAATTATCCTGACCGGGGACTAGGCTGGTACAAGCAGGGTGTCACCGATCTGGAATTGTTCGACTTTTCCAAACAGTCCCTGTCAGGCAATAATGACCTCGTAACGGTTGATTTCTACAATTACAATTTCGCCATTGAGCACCTCTTTCTGGATGGTAAGGCGGGGTTCGAGGTTGCTTTCGACTTCCAGAACCATGTCCGGGAATCCTATACCGCCCTGAGTTCGGGCGGAGTGGAGCTTGCCATCGATATTAACAAGACCATTCCACAACCGCAATTTGATGAAAGCGGGAACGTCATCTACCCAGAATACTATGAAGCGAAAGATGAATCCGTATCCCCTAATCTTTGGAACACACCGGTAATCGATGAGAATGGCCTGGTCGTCGGAGGTGCAGCGCCGAATCCCAACTTTGGCCGCCCCTTCGTCGTTTCGAAAGCCGGACGCGGTTGGAACCGAAATGATCGGCAAGCACTTCGCTTCACCGGTTTCTACAAACTCGATTTCGAGGAATACAGCGGTGATGATGGCTGGTTGAGGTGGCTTGGCAGCCACACCTTCTCATTTCTTGGGGACAGCAATGTCGAGGAATATGAATACTTTGGAAGAACCCTGCGGTCCTTTGCTTCAGATTTTGACGTGGGTCTGCACGTCGGCGATGAATCAGGGACCAAGCCGACTACGGCTATTCGAAATGTGCCTAAAATCGCATACATTGGCCCGCCAATTCAAAGTTACCTTGGAGACGAGGTATGGGATCCGAACACGCCACTCAGTATGTCGGATATCATTATCTACCCGGCCCCGTACAACATGGTCATTCCCTATGACTATACATCGCCGATGACCTACTGGAACAAGGGTGCGGATGCTCCTGCTATAAGTGGAGACGAATACTGGGCCAACGGCACCTTCGCACCTCAATGGACCCCCGATGAAGGCGTACAGATCCGGCATACGGAGATTACGTCATTTGCTGTCAACGCCCAGTCCTTCTTCTTCAATCGTCATCTGGTGATCAATACGGGTTACCGAGAGGACTTCATTGACAGTTGGCTCAACAAGGCAGTGTCTAAGCCGGCGCCCCTCTTCATCCCGGACATTTCCCCCGAAGCATTTCGCTGGCAGGATGTTGAACCCGAGATAATTGAAAAGGGTCCGGGAGGTCAGGGCACCTTCGGCTGGGGGGCTGTCCTGCACTGGCCCAAAAGCATTATCAAGCTTCCTGAAAGCATGGATGTCTCCTTCCACTACAATACTTCGGATAACTTTGTCCCGGACACCAGCCGGTTGACCATCGGCCCGGATGTCGATATCGTTCGTCTGTCTTCACCCACAGGCTCGAGCCTGGATTACGGGGTCACCTTCCAATTGTTTGATCGGAAGTTAATCGTCCGTCTGAACTGGTACGAGAACGTCCTCATCGGTGCCGACAGCTCACTTAATAATGTGTTCAACCAGAACTTGTCCAGGATGTTTGGCTTCTATAACAAGATCAACTTCGATATCACGGATCTGGACTCTTCCGACAACACCATCTATGGTGTTTATGACGGTGTGATCAACGCCGACGATATTGAGCTGGAGCGCGACTACGAATATGATGATGATGGTGAAACCGTTCTCAGTTCCGAGACTGATGCGGAAGTCATTGCTCGTAAATGGCCCGCCTGGGACCGTACTGTCCAGGCACGTGATGAGCTCGAGCAACTCCTTCATACCGGATACTGGCAGATCAAGGATGAGCGCGGACGTCTCAATGTCTTCGATGATGGCTCTGTTGATACAGAGTGGGTAAATGGCCTGACCGACCTGGAAGACCTCACAGCAGAAGGCTTTGAAGCATCCTTCACCATCAATCCGACCCGCTCATTGCGGATGCGCCTGAACATTGCCCGCCAGGAAACGGTCCGGAGTAACATCGCTCCAAACCTGACCCGCTTCATCGAGGAAGACTGGTTGCCATACGTTTTGAAATTTGGTGATCTGGATTACGGAGATCCGGCCGGTGAAAATTCAGGCGATACCTTTGCCATGAATGTAAACGAAAACCTCCTCAAGTACTTCACCACAAAAGCCCAGGAGGGCTTCCCAAGTGATGAAGTCCGTGAGTGGCGCGTCAATTTCGTCAGCAATTATACCTTCCGCAGTGGCCCTCTGGATGGGTTCAGCGTTGGTTTATCATCGCGTTGGCAAAGTGACGCCGCCATTGGCTATCCACTCATTGATGTGGAACTGGATGCCATTCCAGGCTCTCTAGTGACCATTGGAGACGTCCTGAATCCCTACCGGGGTGAAGAACAGTTCAGCTTTGATGTGTCGACGGGTTACAGCAAGAGATTCGGCAAAGTTAACTGGCAGATCCAGTTGAACCTGCGCAACTTGCAGAACCTCGACAGTGACAATCTGAGTGACGTGATCGCACAACCGGACGGATCTGCGGCCAAGGTGCGCTGGGATTCTCCATTCCAGTTCCAATTGACAAATACTTTCCGCTGGTAAGCGGAGAAATCATCCAACGGATGGTGTAGTAAATGTAGGGCCCGCGTCCCGCATATGCGGGATCGCGGGCACTCTTTTTTTGTCTAAAAGTGATACCTGTGAGTTGCGCGTTTACGCGCGAAGAGCAT
>JAUVDD010000047.1 GCA_030595525.1 Puniceicoccales bacterium | reverse complement strand
GTCGTGGAGTTTTTGATTTCGATCAGGTTATCGTAACCGTGGTCGGTGATGATTCTGGCAGCCTGGGATGTGGTGGCAGCAACCAGTAGAAAACTTAGAGATAGGGCAAAGTGTTGAAGCAATGACGACCAGTTTGGATTCATGATTGGCAATTTATAGACGGTAACCGTAGAATCCAATAATAAATCCGGAGAATGCTATCAACAGGCAAGATGCCTGTCGTCCCTCATCCCATTAAAGCGAGATAGAAAGCTGCGCCGAGGCCAACAGTGAGGCCGAGTTTTAAAACCATGGCGACAACCGATCCAACGATGGTCCCGAATCCGGCACGTGTAGCTTCAGCACCGGTACGATTGGCAAATAACTCAAACGAAACGGCTCCGAGAACCGGACCAATGATGAGTCCGGGAAGGCTGAAAAAGATGAGACCAATTATTGCTCCCATGACCGCGCCGGCAGCTCCCATCCAAGTGGCACCGAATCGCCGAGCTCCCCACCATGTGCACCATACATCGATCCACAAAGTCAGGAGGGTGATGCACAAAGCGAAGACCACAAAACCCCATGAGACGGAGGCATCACCCAGAAAAACCTTGTGCAGAGTGATTCCAACAAAAGCAATGACTGTCCCTGGTAAGATCGGAAGCAATGTGCCCAGAATCCCCAGCCCGATAAACAAGGAAGCAATAATCGTCGCAAGCATGCTTCCTTCTATTGAAGGAATTGTGCCAAAGTGGTTTTTTGAATTGAGACTGAGTTGTTTTAATTTGATGAAATTCTGTTACTTGTTGGTTTATAGCATGTTAAGTAATTTTGCTAATGGAAACCTGATTATTAGCGACTGGTTCTAGACACTAATACTTGGTGAATTGCGCCAAATTACCTCAACTCAGGAACATGGCGAACGGATTCAAGTGAGCGGGCATCCGGATCGGGATTGGAATTGAAATAGTAGGTGAACGCCAGTTGTGGACCACGTGGATCCCTTGGATCAAACTCGATTTCACCCTGAATCCAACCATAGCAGGCCTGTCGGATGATCCCGGCGGCATCCACTCGTGTACGGGAGCGAAGCAGGTAGTTTCGTCGATCCACCTTGTAGGATGTGTATGGTTCGCCATTCCGGTGACTGAGTGAGTAGGAGAGGGTTTGTTGATAGCCATCAACTGGTGCCAAATTGGGTGGAGCAAGGTCACTTCCGAATTCCCTTGAGAAGGGTCGTGCTGCCTCGAATGACTGAATTCCATCTGTTGGATTCTGGAAGTAAAGAGACATGGAACCCATGAATCCATTCTCATCGATATGGATGTCGTGAAAGTGGAACATGATATCAGCAGTGATGCCGCGTCCATATGGAGTAACCCAGTCACCCTTTTCCAAATCGAATTCGACCGGTTTATCCGATTTTGGAGCATTTCCCCGATATTTTTGATGATGGAGATCAACCGGATTCACAACCTTCTTCAAAGTAATAGAGAATTCATCCGGTACCACCCGGGCTATTAAATTCCGATCCGGCCCCTTGAACATGCCACCTGTCCAGAGCTCTCCCCCGGTGTTATAGAATCCATCTTTCGATACATAAACATGGAGACTCGCTCCCTTGGTCAGTTGCAACGTAAATTTTCCATTGGGATTAGTGTATCCGGAAGCATTCCCGGGACCATGTCGGGATGCTTCAATAAAGGCATTTTCAACGGGATTTCCGGCATGATCAGTTACGGTAAAGTGCACCGGTTTCTGGGCCAGGCTAGGAATGTTTTGTGATCTTTGGGCGATCAGGAATATGGGAAGTACTGCTATCAGTATCAGGATTTTCATGGCATTCTGTTGATTTGTTTCACGCATAAATTGTAGAGCTTCCAGACGTGCGGAAGTGCAGGATTCAAATAATCACTGTGGAGCCATCTGTTCCTGCGATCAGGATCATCACGGAGCGGCCAGAAAGTGCTGTCGCGAACAGTTATATCAAGATTCACGTTATCCAGCAAAAGGAATGCAGGAATGGGTTGTGATCCGGTCGGCGCAGAATGTGCCGGGATTCCTTCAGCAATGATTTTCGCATGATTCTTGATCAAACCCATACTGGCGTTGGTCATCGGGAGCTTAGGAAGACTGGCATTCGCTGTCATCGTGTCGCCATACAGCCATGATCCATCTCCCCAGTTCGGGAAATCACTATCCCCGCTGGAGAAGCGATGGAAGAAGGGTTCTCCTACCAAATCTAGTGGATTAATTAAACCGGCATCAGCTGGAGGCATTTCCACCCATGATCCCGGGGGAGGATGTGCTGCTCCCCCGGGATCCACCCAATCCATCCAATATCTGTTGAATCCCCATCCTCCGTGGACATCGCCGATCAGGTTAGCTGCAAAAGTATTGGTTCCCTTGACCATTTCATTGAATACCCAGACCCATTCCTTGTCGGAGACATCCCCGAAGAGATTGGGAAGGTCTCCATTCCCGGTTTTCAGGACACCCTCAGCCGAGGAATATAAATTTAAACAATAAGTGGATTGACTGATATTTCTGAACCTGTCCTTCCATTTCAGAAAGGATCGATGATCATCTGTATTGAATAATCGATACCAATTTGGCGAAAGGAGATGCTCAGCGTAATCCTGATCAAGAAAACCTTCGTCTTTCCAATCCGGATGAACCATATCGCGGCGGTTGATTGTCTCTCCCAGATAAGCCTCAAGAGCAACAGCAGCATTGGTCATGAAATAGTTTCTGGCATGAAAGCCAAAGTCCACAATGGCACTGGAAGCGACCATATTCCCCAGACTGTGGGCGAAGATTGAAGTGTAGAGTCCCGTAAACGGTTGGAGTATATCAGTGAGATACTTCGCTGAAATAAACGCATGAATGACATTCTCATTGTATTCGAAGGAGCTGTTGGTGAGGTCCAGTGTGCCGGCGTCCCCATGCCAGCTTACGCCAATGTAGCGGGCATGGGAACCGGATTGGTAGAAGCGTTTGAATACCTCGGAATGAGCGGCAGGGATCTCATCCCCGGTCCAGTTGAATCCGTGAATATGGAGGAGAGTCCGTAATGGAGAACGAAGGGCCTCAAGGTAGTCATCCGGCAGGTTTGGCGGGTCATCGAGATGCGTAAGCCATGGACCCATATGGGTGTCGAATTTCGGATCGGCATCCCGGAGGTTGAGGACGCGGATCATCGATTCAACCGGACTGATGGACAAATTCAGAATGGAAGTGAGGACAGTTTTTCCACCATTGATAAATTCCATGACCAGAGGAGAAGTGGTTGCTTTGGTAGCCTCGAATAGCAGCACACCTTGATCATGGTTAAGAATATTGTTCAGGAAATCCTGAGAAAGAAGAACCCCATCAGGTCCGACCGTTAGTGTGGTTGCCTGGGAAAGTGGTTCCGAGAAATTTGTCCCGAATCCTGTAGCAAATTCCCTTGTATGGATCTTGCCAACTTCCAGAGGATTTAACCGAGTATAGACAAGATTCAGAGCAGCATCCGCTTGTTTCAGGCGAATCTGAATATTTCCAATTGAACCCATTCCCTTCAGGATTCGATGGACGTCAATCAGTACCGGGAAAAAATCAACAATATCCCGAATGTCATCAACGGTAGCGTTGTCCCAGTCCGGTGTCGGACTGGTTGGATGATCATCAGCTGACGAACGGGAAAGATCGCCGTTGTCGTCATCATCGTTTATCCAGAATCGCCAAGGATTGCGTTTTTGTGAGAAATCTCGATCATCTGTATCGATTTTACCATCACGATTCCAATCGGGAATCAGTATCGGCTCTACGAGAATGAAGGCATGCCGGCGCATTGCCTGTACTGACGAATCATACATCCATCCCGTGCCAGCAATGCGCCCGTCCGCACTGATGCACGTTGCCTCGGGAGAAGCAATTGGACTGCCGGATGAAATGATATCATTGAGTGAACCCTGCCAGAAGTCGGGGGAGGGTATTCCGCTGGAGACTCCCATTAAGTCACAATCCGTCATTCTCTTAAAATAATGTGATCCAACAACTATTTCTTCAAAACCGTTCACTGGATTACTCATTACTGGCAGTTCCAATTCCAATTCATGAAGGATTGGTCCGATGTATCGTTGTCCAAATTTGTCTAAGATCACCATTCCGGCCATTGGTGCCTGAGTGATTCCGAGAATTGTACGTGCGTCGTTTATGGCAATCGGCTCAAAATCCAGGGCATAACTGATATTCAGACTAAAGTATTGATTGTCATAAGCATTGTCATCCTGCGATGGATTATCCGGACTGGATGAGCCACTGCCTTCGTATATCAGGCCGACAGTATCATCATAGTTGTTCAGATCATACACTTCGTAAACCTGACCGCCATAAGTCTGTGTGTAATCGATATCCAGAAAGTAAGTGTATCTGGTCAGCTCATTCCACCCGCCGTTAACAAGGGAGGTAATGTTTGTTTCCATCAACCGTGTTTCAGGAACGAAAAACAAGTTATCTGATGCATCGGCCCGGAAGACTACCTTGTCACGATCGTTCAGTCCGTAAATTTTCAGCAAGTGGGGTGGCGCAATGATATGTCCTGTCAGGTCAAGGGTTCGAGCAGAAGTGTCATGAGGTAGCCAATACATTAGCCGTTTGCCCATTTGCTGGTAATCGGAAGCGACCACCGTTCCGTTTTCATTCAGGAAACCTTGCTGTGAAATTGTAAAGGGTTCCCACAGCAATTGAAGATTCCCCCATGACCATTTTAATAGACGATTACTGGAGTCGCGCAAAAGAACGACCCCATCATCATTCACGCCAATCGGAACGCGATCCGGTCCAATATCCAGCAAATCATATTTTGGTAACTCCACAGTGGATGACCAGGCGGATCCAAACTGGAAATTGTATGATCCCCGCAAACCCTGGGCGTTCAGACCCAGACTGGAGATTAGAACAAGGAACACAAAAGTGCCCAGCCTCCTGAATTGGTTGCTTGGATTCTGCACGGAATTCCCGTTTTAGTTTTGAAGAATCAAGGTGTATGAGCCATCAACCGGGTCTGGTGGAGTTAAATCCGCGGTCGCAATTTCAATTACCGGGACCCACTGTCCAGAAGCATCCATTTCCTGTATGGAAAAAGAATCGGCTGATCCCGGATCACCGGACCAACTGTAGATGCGTTGACCATCGCTATCGATATACCGGTTGAGATTGCGCGGTGGAGGACCAAATTCTCCACCAATTGCATGAATAACAATTCCTGCAGTGGATTGTCCTGCACGAATCATTAATTGATCCAGTGTATCGGGGACATCTGAAGCAAGGACGTGGACCGATTCCATGGCAGGATCCAAGCGGCCCATTTCATCTGTCCACAATACCATTGATGCAGCAATATGATCGGATTCACTATCGATGATTACGAGACCTTCGTTTCCACTTTCCATGGATAGGTGAATTGGAGCATTTCTCCAAGGTTCACCGGACGGATTCTGGACATAGAGTGCAACTGCCTGAGTCGAAACGCTACCTGATGGGACCAGCCATTCCCTCCCGGAAGCGACATGGATGATCGGCCATTCGTCGTTATAGTAATCCAATGGATTGGTTTGTTGAATCCATTCCGTGTAAGTGCTTTCCCCATCCAGATCCGGATCATCGTTCGGATCAACTCCAAGATAACCGAAATATTCCCACTCCCAGAGATCAGGAAGGGCATTATTGTTGGCATCACCATCAGAATCGAACTGCAGGCGAGCGAATTGCAGTGAAGCAATTCGATCGAGGTAATAGGTTTCTTTCTGCCCGGAACCTTCGACCACATAGGGAATTGTATTCCAATCGATCAGATCGGCTGAGGTCTGGATTGTGTAGGTCATTCCCGGATCTCCCTGCCATGCCAGGGAAAGGATAAATGAGGTCAGCGGGGCGATTTGCAGAGTCATGCATTTGTTCTGTTTTTCAAGGACCCAACCGTAAAGCGACCTGTGTAGTCATTTTTGAGTGTTTCTGACGGGAGAAAACCAGTTGCCAACGGCGAAAAAAGCTCCCAACTTGGCTGATTTGTATCATGGATCAAAATATCGACACATCAGATCAATTTGCGGTTAGGCAGGCTAAGCTCGCGGGGATGCGTGAGCAGGGGCTGGATCCTTTTCGTTCAAATTGGGAGCAGAGCCAAACGAGTGCTGAAGCGATCGATGCGTGGATTGAGGACGAGGACAACAGTCCAGTCGTCAGTTGCGCAGGCCGCTTAATTGCTATCCGTAAAATGGGGAAAGCCAGTTTCGCACGCATTCTTGATCGTGCCGGCACCCTGCAATTATATTTCAAACGCGATATCGTTGGTGAGGAAGCTTACGATCATTTCAAGAAGCTGCTCGACCTGGGCGATTTCATTGGGGTGAAGGGAAATCTTTTCAAAACCAGGACCGGTGAAGTGACTTTGCGGGTGCAATCATTTGAAATGGTGAGCAAGGCGATGCGGCCTCTTCCGGAGAAGTGGCATGGATTGCAGGACGATGATCAGATTTACCGTCAGCGCTATCTTGACCTGATCAGCAACACGGATTCCCGGAAGGTTTTCCAGACACGGAGTAAGATCATCCGCTGCATCCGGAATTATCTGGAATCAAAAGACTTTATCGAAGTGGAAACGCCAATCCTGCAGGCAGAGGCCGGTGGTGCAGCAGCGCGTCCCTTTGAGACACACTTCAATGCACTGGACTGTCCATTTGTTCTTCGGATTGCCCTGGAGCTTTACTTGAAGCGCCTGCTGGTGGGCGGCTTTGATCGCGTTTTCGAGATTGGCCGTAATTTCCGTAATGAAGGCCTGTCGCGCCGTCACAATCCTGAGTTCACGATGCTGGAAGTCTATCAGGCCTACAGCGATTACCGTGGAATGATGGACCTGATTCGTGGCATGGTTGGTGCGATTTGTGATGAAGTTCTTGGAACTACTCAGATTGAGCGCCATGACGGTGTGGTCATTGAGTTGGGTGGCGATTGGAAGGAAGCCCGTTACAAGGATCTTGTAGTGGCGGAAACCGGAGATGCTGACTGGTTCTCACGTACCAAGGAAGAGAAGCTCGCGTATTGTGATCGCGAGGGAATCGAAGTGGATCCTGAGCGCGAGGATTATGAAGTCACCAATGCCGTTTTTGAAAAACGCATTGAACCGACCCTCATTCAGCCAACATTTGTCACCCACTTGCCGAAGGAATTGATTCCCTTGGCAAAGCTGTCAGCGGATGATCCTGACACAATTGAGGTATTTGAACTGTGTATCAATGGTCAGGAAATTGCGCCGGCATACAGTGAGCAAAACGATCCGTTCGTGCAGCGGCAGCAGTTGGAAGCTCAGGCTGGAGAGGAAACCCAGAAGATTGACGAAGAATTCCTGCTCGCTCTCGAGCATGGCATGCCTCCGGCAGGTGGAATGGGCGTCGGTATCGATCGCCTGATCATCATGCTCACGGGAGTGGCCAGTATTCGGGACGTCATCCTGTTCCCGTCACTGAAGCCGATGCCAAAGGAATAGCCTGGGAAGGATGCAATTACCTTGGTACATGTACATCGCACTGCGACAGCTCGTTCCGAGCGGTCGTAAGCTGGGATCGGTATTTTTCTACTTAGCGGTTCTCGGTGTTGGATTGGGCGTGGCCGTATTGGTGATTGTACAGAGTGTCATGGGCGGCTTCGGTGAAGTGCACCGGGAACGCATCGTCGACACGTCTGGGCATCTCGACATTACCGAAGGTGGTTATCCCTTTAACGGAGCTTTCGAGATGGCTGCGAAAGTGGCAGCTTGGCCGGAAGTAAAACACGTTACGCCTTATGCCAAAGGCTTTGTGATGGCCAGAAGCGGAAACGTTCCCGTTTTCCCTGCCATCTATGGATTGGCATATGATGAGAATCCGGTTTTTGCGGTCGATTCCTACTTGATCGATGGAACACTGGATGACCTGTATGACGACACGGTCCTGCTGAGCCAGAGTATGGCCCGTAGTATGGGAGTCTGGGTAGGAAGTGAAATTGAAGTTTTTAGTCCGGTTATGATCGACCGGTTATCGGACAACGAAATGATCCTTCCCCGGCAGTTCCAGGTAGCTGGCATTTACAATATTGATTGGAATCAGGAATATCTTCCCGGAATTATCTGCACGCTGCGAAGCATGCAGGACCTGTATGGATTAAATGACGGAGTCCATGGCGTGGCGGTGCGGTTAAATGACGATGTGGATGAATTTGAAACTGCTATAGCTTTGCAGGAAGCATTGGGTGACCGAAAGCAAGTGCAGACATGGAAAGAGCGATGGGCTGATTTTCTTTGGGTTCTTGACCTGGAAAAGACCATGATGCTGTTCCTTAATCTATTCATTGTCGCGGTGGCAGTCTTTGCCATTGCCATCGCCCAGTTACTGACAGTTGTCCGGAAGACCCGTGAAATTGGCCTCCTTGCGGTGATTGGTGGGAGCCGTGGGGGAGTTTTGGGAATCTATTGTTTCCAGGGTTTCTTTATTGGACTCCTCGGTGCGCTGATCGGGATTGGCCTGGCGGTTTTCTTCCTGTCATTCCGCGACCCCATTATTCAAGGGTTGGCAACCTTGAGCGGAACACGCGATACCTTGATCCGGTATTACTATTTCGCATTTCTTCCGGTCAAATATGAGATCGGTGAAATTGTGAGAATTTGGATTCTGGCAGTCATGTTATCAACCTTGGCGAGCCTCCTGCCTGCATGGCGCGCTGCCCGACTGAAACCGGTTGAGACTTTACGAGTGGAACAATGAGCATCCCTGAATCAGATTTTATTCTCCAGGCGAGTGACCTCAGTAAATCCTACAAGAGTGGTTCTCGGGATATCCAGGTGCTTCAGGATGTGCAAATTTCGGTCATGCGTGGACAAACAATCAGCATCCGCGGAGAGTCGGGGAGTGGCAAATCCACGTTGTTGAATCTGCTGGCAGGAATTGAAATACCGGACCAGGGCGAAGTTGTCTGGAATGGAACGCCTGTGAGTACAATTGCCGAATCCAAGCGTCCGGGAATCCGGGCCAGTTATCTTGGATTTGTATTTCAATCATTTTATTTAATTCCTGAACTGAATACCCTCGAAAATGTTGTGCTGGCTGCCCGGATTGCTGGAAAGTCTCCGAAGGAGGCAAAGAGCCTGGCGGAGCATTTTCTCGAAGAGCTGGGATTGGCAGAACGATTACAAAGTCGTCCTGATCAATTGTCTGGCGGGGAGCGCCAGCGGACAGCCATTGCGCGTGCCCTGATTAATAAGCCGCAGGTGCTTCTGGCTGACGAACCAACCGGAAATCTGGATGAGAAAACAGCGCAGCGGGTACTGGATCAGTTGCTTTCGGTGGTGGAGAAGCATCAGGCTGCTTTACTGTTAGTCACCCACCTCGCCGGATTCGCCAGCCGAACGGGCACACAGCTTCATCTGGAAGACGGTCGACTGGTTTGAATAACATTAAAACCATGGAGACTCGTTCATGAAGATCAGATATTTCAAAGACACCGACACATCATT
>JAUVDD010000078.1 GCA_030595525.1 Puniceicoccales bacterium | reverse complement strand
ACGGTCCGGAGACTTCTGTTGGTGATGAAGCGAACGGAAATCCCTTCGTGTTAAGGTAACGATTAATGGATGATTCGGCATATATGCGACTGGCAATTGCCCAAGCTCGTGAGGCGATGGGAAAGACGCATCCAAATCCAGCTGTTGGTGCCATTATCACACAGGACGGTGAAGTCGTCGCCGAGGGGCATACTCAGCCAGTCGGGGAGGATCATGCAGAGATTGTTGCCCTGAATGCTTACCGAGCCGCAGGATTGCATCCAAATGACACAACCTCCCTTTATGTAACCTTGGAGCCCTGCTCCACTCACGGAAGAACGCCTCCCTGCACTCGGGCGATCATTGATTCGGGAATCCGAAGGGTTGTCATTGGTGCCACAGATCCGAATCCAAAGCATGATGGCGCCGGATTCGGGATTTTGGAGAAGGAAGGTTTAATCGTTCAAAAAGGTATCCTTGCAGAGGAATGCGAGGACCTGAATCTAATCTTCAATTGGGTGATGAAGAGCGGGGGACCTCTCTTTGCCGGGAAGATTGCCACTACAATAGACGGGAGAATCGCCACACGCGGGGGTTCATCCAAGTGGATCACGAGTGAAATGGCTCGCGAGAATGTCCATTTCTGGCGAAATTACTTTCCCGCAATAGCAGTTGGTGCAGGTACAATAATCACTGATAATCCTTCGTTAACGATACGGAAAAATGGGGAGGATGACCGATGCCCGGTCCGATTTGTTTTCGACCGGAATCTAATCACTTTTACCGAAGGAACGCCCAAGGTTTATTGTGATAAGTGGAAAGACCGGACCATCGTTGTGAGCAACCAGGTTCACAAGGAAAGAACTGAACAGCTCGCAAAGGAACTCGGAATTCGATTCTGGTTGATTAACGACACACTGGGCGACGACGGCTTGAGTGAATTTGCTGAGAAGTGTCATCAGGAAGGAATAGGTGGTGTTTACATCGAGGGTGGGGCGCGGTTGCTCAGTTCATTTGTCCAATTCAAGAAACTACATTACCTGTTCGCCTATCGCGCACCAAAGTTATTGGCAGATCGAAGTGCACTGGCTCCATTTCTGGGAATGGATCCGGCTACCATGCAGGACGCCATCCAATTGGAGAACGTGCATCATGGACAGTTTGGAGACGATCAATTGATGAGGGGGTTTGTTGTTTACCCGAATATTGATGGATGCTAAGGCTGAATCTCATGGAAGTATATCTGGCAAGTGGTAACCAGCACAAGCTGGAGGAATTTATCGAAATGGCTCGAGAATTGGAGCTGAAGATTTCGATGAAAAGTGCGAACGACGCCGGTGGCATGCCTGATGTTGATGAGAATGGTTCTACATTTGCTGAGAATGCCCAAATTAAAGTTGAGGCTTTGGTTGAGAAAGTGCCGGAAGGAGCATGGGTTCTGGCTGATGACAGCGGATTAATAGTTGATGCGCTAAATGGTGAACCCGGGGTACACTCAGCAAGGTTTGCGGGACCAAGTGCAAATGCCACCGCCAACAACATTAAGCTTCTTCATCTACTGCACGGCGTGCCAGAGGACGAGAGAACAGCGAGGTTCAGTTGCTCACTGTGCTTTATGAAGAGAGGGGCCGAAACCAGGATTTTCTCCGGCAAATGCGAGGGGCACATCATGATCTCCCCGTCAGGAGAAGAAGGTTTTGGCTACGATCCCTTGTTTAGGCCAATTGGATTTGATGAGACATTTGCTGATTTGGGGAGTGCCGTTAAAAACAGCCTCTCACATCGCGGAAGGGCGGTGGCGGATTGGGCGGATCATGTCCGTCAACTTACTGGATAAATCAGGCTGGATCGTGATCTATCACGGCGAGTTGATCACACACCTCGTTGATCAGGAATTCCGGAGTGGAAGCACCCGCTGTAACACCCACTTTCCGGAACCGGCTCATTTCCACCGGGTCGATTTCCTTGGCGGTTTCAATATGGAATGTGGGAAGATTGGTCTTCCTTGCTAAAAGCGCCAATTTACAGGTGTTCGCAGAGTGGTTTCCTCCGATGACAACGAATGCTTCAACCTTCTCGTTGAACAGCACCGCGATGTCGCCTTGTCGATCCTTGGTGGCGCCACAGATCGTATCGAAAACCACTGTCTCGGGGTACTTTTTTCTTAAATGTTCTGAGAGCTCCTCAAAATCATGAGTGAACATGGTGGTTTGTGAAACCATCACAACCTTGTCACCCAACTCGGGCAGGGCATCGATATCCTCGATTGTCTGTATAGGATGGCCGTTTCCTTCGGTGTAGCCCATCAGTCCAATTACTTCCGGATGCTTTTTATCACCAAAGATAACGGTGGTGTAACCCTTCTTCGCATGTAAGCGGATCTTACCCGCGACGCTCCCGACGTCGGGACAAGTGGCATCCTTGAAATCGATATCTATGCTTTTCAGGTATTTGCGACGCTCCGGTGAAATCCCATGGGCACGGACCACCAATACCGCATTCTCATCCTTGTTGGTATCCAGATTTAAGTCGGCCGAGCTTTGAAAATCACCCACTTCGCGAATGCCTTCGGCCTGAAGCTTATCCATCATTTGGCTGTTATGGATAAGGGGACCATCGGTGTAGACCGGGCGCCTTCCCTTGTTGGCGAAATCACGGGCGATATCAATGGCCCGTTCAACGCCCCAGCAAAAGCCTGCGCTTCGTGCACGTACTACTATCATATTGTTTCCAAATTAATTACTGTCGCTGGTGGTCTTCACCTCGACAACGTCGTGGGGAGAAGACTCACGTTGGCTAGCCGGAGAAATCCTAATATAACGTGCCCGTTTCTTGAGCTCTGTCAAATCCTTGGCCCCGAGATAACCCATACCACTTTGCAGTCCACCCACCAATTCCTTAAGCGTATCGTCCAAGCTTCCCGAGACTTCCTTAAGTGCCTCGATGCCTTCGGCGGCTACCTTGCTGGTTTTTGCTGTCACCATTTCATGTCCATATCTTGCGGCGGAACCTGACTTCATGGCACCGTGACTGCCCATGCCACGGTACTGCTTATAAAGTTTTCCGTTGATTTCCATCAGTGATCCGGGAGCCTCACGACAACCTGCATACAGGCCACCGGACATTACCGCATCTGCCAGTGTCATTGCCTTTACAATGTCACCACTTTTGCTGACGCCACCATCGGCGATAATACGCACCTCGTTCTCCTTGGCTGCCTGAGAGCAGACATATAAAGCAGTCAGTTGAGGGATGCCCACTCCTGCCACAACACGGGTAGTGCAAATCGAACCGGGTCCTTGACCAACCTTGATGGCATCAGCTCCGCACTTTGCCAAATACTCTACTCCTTCTGCACTGGTGACATTGCCAGCCACTAAAGTCATTTCCTTGAACTCACTTCGGAGCAATCTTACCATTTCGCCCACTCCAGCAGAGTGGCCATGAGCTGTTGAAACGGCCAACGCATCGACACCTTCCTTTACGAGGTTTGAGGCGTGTTCCAGAATACGATCGCGATCCAGATCACCGGTTTTGTTACGAGTGGCGGAAACGGCGGCTCCACACACCAGACGAAATTCTGCGTCGCGGGCAGGTTTAACCTCTGCTATCTCTTCCTCACGGATCCTTTCTATATCCGACATGGTGAAGAGTCCCTTGAGCAATCCCTCCTTATTTATGACAATCAGTTTATGGATGCCCATGTGCTCATTGAAAAACTTGTCTGCACGACCGATGGGATCCACAGCTATATCAGATTCTTGAATGGTATAGATCTCATCCATGAGCGTCATGGCATCGATTACCTTGACGTTGCGATAGCGGTACTTGACCACGCGACCGAGTAACAAACCAAGGAATTTGTTCGTGATATCAACGACTGGGAAGGTGTGAAATTTGAATCCCCGTACCTCGATCATCTCCAGAACATCAGAAATATAACTTTCCGGGCTGACCGCTACTGGATCCTGAATCAATCCATGGACATCGTTCTTTACTTTTGCGACCTGGCGCACCTGGCGTTTTTCGGTCATATTGTAATGAATGATTCCGAGGCCACCGCATCTGGCCATTCCAGCAGCCATTTCGGATTCCGTCACGGTGTCCATGTCTGCGGAAATCAGTGGGATATTTAATCCCAGATTATCGGATAGACGAGTTTCCACCTTTGTTAGCCGGGGCAGAACCTCGCTGTAACGAGTTGCCAGTGTGATGTCGTCGTAGGTTAATCCTATCCTGGAATTCTCTGTGAAAAAGGAATCGGCATCCTTGTAGAATAATATGTCAGTTGCGTGAGGATGAATTTGCTGCGCCATTGTGCATTTCAAAGGAGCGAACTGGGACGAATCAAGCAGAAAGTTATCAATCAGGAACCATCGACCAGTTTTCCCAATGCATTTCGGGAAATTGAGCTCACAGAATGGATGCCTTTCGGCAGGGAGAATGAGGGTAGTATTTTCTGTAAGTGACTTGTCAGCAATTCCTTGCCCAAAGGAGTTTCCGGTTTGAAAACCACCTTTAACTCTACTCTTGAACCCCAATCCGCATCGGGAACACCATCGCACAAGGCGTCTAGTACCAGGCCACTTTCCAATGCGGCTGATTCTACCAGCTCAGGATTGATTTTTTCCCCTCCGGAAATGATAACCCTGTCTTCCCTGCCAAGGATCAGGAGATTTCCATTCGTATCCAATTTCCCAAGGTCCCGTGTTTGGAAGGGATTTCTTTGAAATGTCCCGATGTTCGGCAAGTAGCCAAATTGAGTCGATTCTGAGTCAATTGTAATCAATCCATTTTTATCGATATGAATCTCCATTCCCGGCAATGGATTGCCGACACCGTTCCTGCCTGAAAGAAATTCATCGGGAGAAAGGAAAGTGACCATGGCCGCAGTTTCCGTGGAGCCATAACAGGGAGCAAGACGCAAACCAGCTTCCAGGGACTGATGCAGAACCAGTTTAGGGCAGGCTGCTCCACCGACCAGGATCAAGCCGAATTTCTTGAGCATTCCCGTAGAGGATTCGGACTGCAACAAGCGGGATAGTTGTGTCGGGACAAGTGAAAGGCTGGCGCGATCCAGATCAAATGGCAGATCGGATTCGGTGGGCAATTGCCTGTAGTTTGCGAAAACCGATTTTCCTCCGCATTCGGCGGAACGTAGAACTGGCATCAGGCCGCCAACATGATACTGGGGCAATACGTTGACTGAATGTATGATTCCCTGGTTTATGAATGTCTTTGCGAAGGCCTTGGCAGAGTATCGCAATGTATCAATATTATGAATACAAAACTTCGGTTTGCTGGTTGTTCCACTTGTAGGGATCAGGATAAAGGGTGAAACCGGAGTCTCCTGTGATTGCGCCAGCTCGGTGTACTCCTCTTTCCATTTGTCAGGCCATGACGGGTCCAGGAGGGCTAAAGAATTGCCGTTCTCAATCGCACCGGTGAATCGGTTCCAGAACTGGATTGGATCTGCCTCATCGATTACTGCTACCTCGTTGGTAGTTTGTGTCGGTGAAACCGATTCTGGAAGAGATCTCCTCAGGCTATTGAGAAATGATTCCATATTTTATGCAGTTGCTCCTTGCTGGGTGCATTTAATCGCCCTGAGACGGGAAGCGGAGAAAGTTTGTCATCAAAGTAATTTCCGGTTCCCAAACCGTGAACAATATCGGGAAAATCTGTCGTAAGACTGATTAGTGAATTCATCCCAATTCCAGTTTCAAAAACAGACGAAATGACCACCTTCTCCTTTGACAGTTTGGAAATCAAATTTGGAATCCCGAGAATGGATGGTTTTAAAATCCAGAATCCGGGCCAGTTCATCTCCAACCATGGTTCGATTCCATCATTCGAGAGGGATTCGTCGAGTGCCAATGGAATTGGGCTTTCTTCTGCCAATTTTATCAGATCCTGAGGCGCCAAGGTTCCCGGCGCCAGGGGCTCCTCAATAAATTCTACGTTCCCAGCCTGTGGTCTAAGAACATCGAGCCAGCAATCCAAGTCTTCCCGTGTCCAACTGCGGTTGGGGTCTATCCGAATTTTTTCATTCTCTTCCAAGGAATTTAGTAGCTCAGCCAATTGACCGCGTTCTTCTTCCGGAGAATTTATACCAACTTTCACCTTAACGGTTGCTAATCCATTTTCGCGAATTTGGTTCAATCGATTCCGCCAATCCCGGCCAATCGTCATCAGAGCAGCGGTACCTGCGCTCGTCGCTGGAATGACATCCTGCATCAAATTGGACTGGGCTGACCAAAGACCAAACGCACACGCCGGTGGTGCTTTATGGATTATTGCTTCGAGAGACTCATGATCTGACAGGTCCGTCACTAATTTGAGGAAACTGACAGCTTCATCCAGGGACTCCGAACCAAACGATTCCAATGGCGCAATTTCGCCGTAGCCGGTTCGATCCGATTCCTCCGTGATTTTCAGCAGGACGCCTTCTCGAATTCCCCAATTTCCCCAAGCCGCCAGCATCGGTCGGAAGAAAGGCCGCCGGTAAGTGCGGTTTTCAATCTTTATGCGGAACGAAGAGTGGGACATTGCAGCTCAGGTAAACCGGTTTTGGGGGATTTCGCAAGATTGCTGTGAGTACTTAGCTGATCCTTCACAGGTTGTTATTGAAATTCCTTTTGGAAGGAGTGATAATAAACAAATGGCAGTACCTTTACTAAATCTGACTCGGCAACATGAGCCACTGGAGAATGCTTTCAAGGAAGCATTTAATCGCGTCCTTGCATCGAACGGATTCGTCCTTGGACCAGATGTCAAAGCCCTTGAATCTGAAGTGGCCGCGTATTGTGATTGTTCCCATGCGGTGGGATTAAGCTCAGGTACGGATGCGCTTTTGGTTGGCCTGATGGCGTTGGGAGTCCAGCCAGGGGATGAGGTTCTATGTCCTTCCTTCACTTTTTTTGGAACGGCAGGAAGTGTAGCCCGCCTGGGAGCAATCCCTGTTTGGGTGGATGTTTTGCCGGATACCTACAATATCGATATGGCCGATGCCGTGGAGAAGGTGACGGAGCGAACCAAGGCAATTATTCCTGTGCATCTGTATGGACAGGCTGCGGACATGGAATCCATCGAGGCATTCGCCAATAAACACGACTTGAAGATTCTGGAGGATGTGGCACAGGCTATCGGAGCCACCTATAACGGGAGGAAAGCCGGCTGCTTTGGCGATTTTGGGGCACTGAGTTTTTATCCGACAAAGAATCTGGGTGGATTTGGTGATGGAGGAATGCTTGTCACCAACAATGCTGAATTAGCAGAGAAAGCAGTTTGGTTACGCAACCACGGGATGAATCCCAAGTACTACCACAAGTACATCGGTGGAAATTTCAGATTGGATTCCATTCAGGCAGCACTTTTGAGAGTGAAACTTCCTTATCTCGATGGTTATCACGCCGCGAGAAATACAAATGCTGAGGCCTATACAGAGAATTTGAAAGGTCATGGCGGCGTTGTTTGTCCGCATATT
>JAUVDD010000236.1 GCA_030595525.1 Puniceicoccales bacterium | reverse complement strand
GGGATGTCGCGGCTTCGATAAAAGCATGGGAGTAATCAATACCAATTACCTCGCCAAACAGCTTGGCCAATTCAAACGAGGCCCGACCGACCGCACATCCAACATCAAGAGCACGATTCCTCGATGGGAGTTGTTCTGGTTTCACCCCTTCACGGACACATCTCGCTGGAAACTCCAGCGCTTGGGTAGGACCAGAGGGCCAGGGCATTTGCTCCTGATCGGTACCATAATGAAACAACAAGTATTGATGTAGCAGTTCGTCGGATTCGTAGGTTCCACTGTCCATACAGCGCATTCTAGGAGCATTTGTCAGTTTGGCAAGATACCCCGGAAATCTTTGGCATGAAAAGGTCCTTGTCACTGATTCGGAGGGCTCCCAAAGTTCCAATCATGACCCTGGAAGAACGTCTGGATAAATATTTAAGCCGCACCCCGGAAGTTGATCCAACTGCATATGTGGCGCCATCGGCTGTTGTGATTGGATCGGTCAAGATTGGCCCGAAAGCATCGGTATGGCCGACCTGCGTTCTTCGTGGCGACATTGAGGATATCATAATCGGAGAAGGATCAAATGTTCAGGATGGTACGGTTGTCCACTTGGCGGATGATCTGGCAGCTCGAATTGGCAAGTATGTCACCATTGGTCACATGGCGATGATCCATGCCTGCACCATCGAGGATGAGTGCTTGATTGGCATGAAGGCGACGGTTCTTGACGGCGCGGTTATCGGCAAAAACTCGATTATCGGAGCCGGGGCGGTGGTTACCAAGAATACGGTCGTCCCTCCCGGATCGCTTGTCCTCGGCATGCCGGCCAAGGTGGTCAGGCAGCTTAGCGACGATGAGAAAGCGTCCTTGAAGCCATGGGCGGAAAAATACATCAAGGTCGCCGCCGCACATAAGGCACGCGAAAGATCCTGAACCAGATGACTAAACAACAAAAAGTCCTTTCCTACGCCACGGGCTTTGCCCTCGGATGCCTGATCCTTGCATTAATCCCACGAGAAGAAGCAAAACCGAAGCAACATCCATGGCACCAGCAAACCGCACTGGATGGAACCTATCCAATGGAACTGGTCGACGATGCGGGGAGACGAATTCGGCTGGAAAAGCAGCCCCGTCATATCATTTCATTGGCCCCGAGTATTACGGAAATGATCTTTGCAATGGGGCTCGGAGACCACCTGCTGGCTGTAACCAAATGGTGTGATTATCCTGAGGAGGCCAAGGCACTACGCGATGCCGGCGCCCATGTGGGCTCAATGGATCAGCCCAACAGGGAAATCATTGCGGCCTATCGCCCGGATTTGATCATCGGGACCGACTTGACACCCCCCGAGATTTACTCGGCAATCGAGAGGCCTCCGAGAACGGTGGCTATTGCCCTCAGCCATGATAGTATTGACGACGTGCTGGAAGATATCGGGACCATTGGTAAGGTAATGGGAATTCCTGGAAAAGCCCTTAAACTTATCGGTGAATTGAAAACCCAGCGTCAGAAAGTGGAAGCCCGCTTGATGCCATTTAAAGAATTACCTGCCAAACGAGTTTTGTTCCTGCTATCAATTGAGGAATCCGGACAACCCGGATGGGCACCGGGAGAAAATACCTGGGTCAATGATTTACTCGTTTCGGCCAATAGTGAAAATCTGGCTTCCCAGCTGGGAAAAGCATGGGGAGAAGTCTCCTATGAGGCCCTGCTCAGCCTGAACCCGGAGGTGATTCTGGTTCGTGACGGAGAATCACCGGCTACTCAGGAGCAAATACGAAAGATTGTTCAGTCCTTGAAAGGTCATTCGGTTTGGAAGCAAGTTGACGCTGTAAAAAATAACCGTGTCCACATCTTGCCTCATGGGCCACTGAATATTCCCGGTCCCAGAATTACAGAGGCTTACCGGCTGATCTCGGAGGCGGTTTGGCCACTGCATTCCGGACAAACGCCGTAAAACACTGTTTCCTGCCCGGTTACAACAAATCCGGGAGGTGGCTCAACCTGAACGTCCTGTACGTCCGTCTGCATGTCGTAAACCCGATCACACTTGCGGCAGATAAAATGTGAATGATGGCCATGGCGCACCCATTCATATCGAAGTGGTTGGCCCGGATAGTCTACCCCGACAATCAAGCCTTCTTCAGTCATGTCCTTCAACTGGCGGTAAATAGTGCGCAGCCCAATCTGTGGCACAATCCTCTTTGCACCTTCGAAAACTTCAGGCGGTGTCAGCGGCCTGTCTTCCTTCTGGAAGATTTCCTCGATGGCCAAGCGTTGTCGTGTTCTCCGGATCACAGCATGAGCTCCTGTTAATCAACCAGGTTATCCCGGATGTACCGGAAACTTTGTTCAATCGACTCGAAAGGATCGCCGGGGCAGGTGTCCTGCTCGACAATATACCATTCGCAACCCGACGCATCCGCCGTGGATATGATTCTCCTGAAATCCAGGATACCGGAGCCGACCTCCCCAAATCGCGGTTCACCACCCTCCTCTATTGTATAATCCTTAAGGTGCAGTAGCGGCAACCGATCCCTCATGTGGGCACACCATGCTTCCGGGGAGGCATTCCCCGCATGGATCCAGTAAGTATCCAACTCGGCTTTCAGGTTAGCTGGATCTGTCTCGGCATAGATACACTCCAGGATCGTTTTACCATCAAGGAGTTGCAATTCCATGTCGTGGTTATGGTAGGCCAGCACTTTTCCAGCTTCACTAAGCACTTTTCCTGAAGCATCCAAATTTCTAATCAGGGCACTGACCTCATTCTGAGATCCCATATCGATTCCTCCAGGAAATGGATAAACGGCATATTTGCACCCGAACTCCTCAACATGCTCAACCACCTTGGCCGGATTCTGCAAAATCAAGTCTCCATCCTCGTGGCTTGAGCAGATGACCAAGCCTTTTTCGGCACAAAGGGAGGTAATTTCGTGCTCACTGATCGGACGTGGTCCCGCGATCTCCACCAGCTTAAAGCCAATCTCGGCAATTTTCTGCAAGGATTCCTGATACTCTTCGGGAGTATTCAGGTGATCTCTAAGGGTATACAGCTGGACGCCTACTTGTTCTATTTTCATTATAATTCTAAATCAGGACTTTTGTGACCGACGAGTCTCTCGCTTCAAGCGCTTCAACTTGCCTTCCAAGAGCCGTAATTTGCGCTTATCCATATGGTCAATAAAAAGCTTACCATTTAAATGATCTACTTCGTGCTGGATCACTCTCGCAAACCATCCGCTGCAAGCGAGAGAATGCGGAGTCCCGTTCACATCCTGATAGGTTACCTGAATCTGGTCCGCTCTGGGAACATCCCCGCGAATTCCCGGAAATGACAAGCAGCCTTCCTCTCCCCAGATGGTTTTTCCGGGAAGCAGCTTAACGACGGGATTTACCAGTGCCATTGGCATCAGTAAATCAATTGGTGGCTGAAGACCGTCGAGCTGATAATGCAGTTCTTCTTCCGGTAAAAGGGAAATATCGACCACACAAAGCATCATTGCCCGATCGACTTGCTGTGCGGCGAGTCCCACTCCTTCCTCGACATACATAGTCTCCACCATGTCAGCAACCAGAGACTTCAATGCACCATCGAAGACGGTCACCGGCTCGCCGATTTGCCTGAGGATGGGTTCTCCATATTCGGTAATGCGTAATTGCATGGTTTAAATTAAACAGCTTGCACCAATTTCCCTGTCCAGTCAAATAAGGGTTGT
>JAUVDD010000393.1 GCA_030595525.1 Puniceicoccales bacterium | reverse complement strand
CATGATTTCGCTCGGATAATATTTCCAATGGAAGTCGATTCCCAGAGGGAAGTCCGTACCGAGTTCATCACGGACCGCTTCGAGTATCTTGAACCATTCACGAATGTCGGCCGGATGCAGTGCCTTGGTGGAGTAGGGATTACGGCGACTCGGATTGAGATCGAACTTCATCGCCTGGAATCCGTATTCCTTTGAACGGATTGCTTCATCCACCCATGCTTCGGGATCGTGGGTTTTCGGTGATCCTGTGTCGTGATAAATGAGGATTTTGTCCCGCATCTTGCCGCCGAGCAGCGTGTAAACCGGTACACCAAGCAGCTTTCCGGTGAGATCCCATAGGGCCGTCTCGATTCCGCCGATTGCGCCCGGAAGCAGGCCCGCCCATGCGCCCTTGCCAACGCCGCGGGCCATGATCTCGTTGTAAATTACGCCAATCTGGGTGGGATCCTTGCCAATTAACTGGCTTTTCAGCCCGAGCAGTTGTTCCTCCAGTCCGCTTCTTGGCAATGCCTCGCCGATTCCCGTAACGCCGGCATCGGTGGTGATCTTCACCAGTACACACGGATACTTGATCTTAATGACGGCCACCTGCACATCGGTGATCTTTACGCCGAGCGGGGAGGGGGATGCACTGCCCGCTGCAAAGGAAGCGGAGGGGAGTAAAGTTGGTAAGGCAGCAGCTCCAGCGGAGAGTGTGAGAAATTTACGGCGATCGATCATGGCTATATTGAATGAAGGTTTGAAGAATCCTGCGATCAGGATAGAAACCTTCACGATGCCTGCAACCGGATTCTTTGGGATGGTCGCGGATGTGTTGGCGACTAGTTCAGCTCTTCCAGGATTTTCCTCACAATAATTTCCGGATCAGGTTCATCGGGTAGGCAGCGTTGCCCTATGCATAACTGGTAACCAGATTTCGGTCCGTTCTCTGTGTCGAGCATGATCGGTATACGAAAATTAAGCCGCTCATTCATGAGGTTCCGTAACGGAGCAATGTCATTTACAGAAGACACCTTCACCAGTGCCTGACCCCTGAGATTCAGCAAATGTGCCCGCATGGCGTATGGAACGGCTTCAGCGGATCGTCTGGATATGGCAATCTGGTGGTCGGCTAGCGCTGCCAGTTCCTCAGGCAATTTTGAGTCGATGAATAAAGGTTGAAATTGAACCAATAACTCCGCCCAGACACTCATGGCAGAGGGTGTTTGATTATCAAACCACTTTTGGAAACGTACCGGAAAATCATTTTCCGATGGCGCGTAATAGTAGCCAATTTCTGGTCCGGAAAAGCGCTTATTGATCTCTGTTTTTAATTGATCGATCCGTGGAAGGAGAATTTTCGAAATTCCCGGACGAACGACATCACAGGTTCCAGCAATGGATAACATTGCACGAGTCAGGTAAACATAATCATCGAGGTATCCGGGTAGTGATTTTTGGCTACCTTTGTAATGCAAGTGAGAAAGGCCATCTTCATCTGACCAGGCTTTATTCCAAAAGTAATCCAGCTCCGCACAGGCTCGTTCCAGCAGTTGATCATCTTCGAAGGTCCATCCTGCCTCGGCAATTGCATCAATTACCAGGGCGTTCCACGAGGTTAGCAGTTTGTCATCCCTTGAAGGCCGTACCCGAGTGTCTTGTTCATCAAACAATTTCGCGAGGATTCGGTTGATTTCCATATTATCGGAATTCACTCCATCCTTGGTCGAGAAATGATAGAGATCCTCTTCAATAGAATTCAGGTGAAAAGATTGTCTGAATGTATTCTGGGAATCACCAAGAAGCGGTTGAAGTTCCTTAATTGTCCAGAGATAGAACAGGCCTTCTTCTCCTTCGGAATCCGCGTTTAACGAGCTAGCGAATCCGCCGCCTTCCAATGCCATTTCCCTGAACAGCCAGTCAATGGTTTTCAGGGCGACTTCCTTGTATCGGGGATTCTTGTAGGTCTGCCAGGCATGGGTGTACAAGCGAATGAATCCGGCATTGTCGTAGAGCATCTTTTCGAAGTGAGGGACACTCCAATCCCGGGTCACACTGTAACGGAAGAATCCGCCGCGAATATGATCCTGCAATCCACCATTGGCCATGGCATCGAGGGTAGAAATAACGGCAGTATCAATCCGCTTTTGTAGATCCGGTACACTCCTGAAGTGTTCTCTGGCCGTAATCAGATAATTCAGTGCAACAAACGGGGGGAACTTTGGCGATCTGGCAAATCCACCGTTCTTCAGATCGAATCGACTGACCAAAGTCTCAGTGTAATCATCAAAGGAAATGGATTCCTTTTCTGAATATCGGTCCGTTCCTGATAATTGCTGAATCACCACATCGTTGAGCCGTTTCGATAGATTCTCCAGATTTTCTTTATCGTTTTCAAAACGCTCGGCAACCAATTCAAGCGTTTCCGTCCAGGATGGTCGCGATCCCATTCTCTTCGGGGGGAAGTAAGTGCCCCCAAAAAACGGGCGGCCATCCGGCAGGCAAAACACATTAAGCGGCCATCCGCCGGAACCGGTCATCCGTTGAACTGCATTCATGTAGTAATGATCCACTTCGGGCAGTTCCTCCTTGTCTATCTTGATACAGAAGAAGTGTTTGTTCATTAACGCTGCAACTTCCTTGTCTATGAACGATTCCTCTTCCATGACATGGCACCAGTGGCAGCTGCTGTATCCGATCGAGATCAAGATGGGTTTGCCGGCCTTT
>JAUVDD010000042.1 GCA_030595525.1 Puniceicoccales bacterium | reverse complement strand
CAGTCGTGGCGGAAGCCGCACCTCCACGGGACATTATAACAGTGAGGCATGATGGAGATGAGTTTCAATACTTCTGGAGTAATAAATCCGTGGATCTGGATACGTTGGCAGAATTGTTGACAGGTCGAAAGGATGCAAGTGCTGGAGAGTTGTTGCTCAGGGGTGGACCGGACTTGCCATGGAATATTTGGCAGAAGTTGCTCCAGTTATGTCGAGAGGCAGGAGTTTCGGATATTGTGTTTGCCACTTTTGAGGACTGATTGATGCGGCGACGTCGGTCCATCGATGCCCCGGAGATCCAGATTGCGCCAATGATCGATTGTGTGTTCCTGATGCTGGTGTATTTTATGACCACCAGTTCCCTGGAAAAATCCGAAGCGGACTTACGATGTCCAGTTGGGAGTGCGGGAGTCGTATCGGACCCTTTGCCGGCGGTGGATGAGCAATCCCTTGCGATCAGTGGTAATGGAAAAGTTAACTGGAATGGTTCAATCTTTGATTTGAATGATCCTGCTGGAAGCGGGGGATTGGTTTCCCGATTAATTGCGTTCAAGGAGACGTGTGGCCTATCGAAAAGCGAACCTTCCCTAAGGCTTGTTCCGAATGAGGCTACACCTCATCAGTTCATCGTGATCCTGCTGGATAGCATTACAGAGTCGGGGATCGAAACGATCCATTTCCCCTGATCAAACCTGGATAAGACCTTGCTGGATAGCGAAGCGGGTGAGACTGGCCACGTCGTGGATATCCAGCTTGCTCATGACGTTGGTGCGATGACTATCGGCTGTTTTTACACTGATATCCAGTTTGGCGGCCACTTCCTTGGTCGTGTTGCCTTCGGCTACTAGTTGCAGGATTTCTCTTTCGCGGGTTGTCAATTTATCCAGATCGCTTAATGCTGCAGGATTCAGCATCAGATCCCGCATGATTTCCAGAATTTGTGTACTCATGAAAGAGGCACCCACCATGACGTGCTTAATTGCTGATTCCAGTTCCTCAATAGAGGCATCCTTGTGTACGATCCCATTCACACCGGCTTTTAAGGCTGCCTGGACCCGTTCCCTTGTGGAGTAACCTGAAAAAACAATTAATTTTGTTTCGGGCGTTGCCTTTCTCAGTTGGCGGACAATTTCCAGACCGTTCAGGCTGGGGACCATGATGTCGACGATGACCAGATCAGGCACAAGCTCCTTGCATTCCTGTAAGCCTTCCAAGCCGTCACCAGAATCGCCGACAAGATTGAAGCCGGTCAATCCATCGACCAACCGGCAAACCAATTCCCTGAGTATAGTTTGATCTTCGATAACGTATATTGAGTACATGATTGGGATATTTGAATGTGATCAGACAGTCTTCTTGAGGCGAAGATAAAGGGATTTCAATGCGCAATAGTCTTCTTCCTTGGAACCGCTGATGATGATGTGATCAAACTGGTCGGCGACTTTAAGCTCGGCCTCGGCTGAGCGCAAACGACGCTTGATTTCCTTATCATCGTCGGCGCCCCGGCCCCGCAGGCGGTCAACAAGCTGTTCCATCGATAACGGTTTTATGAAGATCCGGTGGAGACGCCCTGTTAGAATCGGATTGCTCAAAGACTCCCTGTAGAAAGCTTCAGCTCCCTGTACGTCGATGTTCAGGAGAATGTCTGAGCCGTTTTGTAAGAGCTCTTCCAAATGATGTTTCTGGGATCCATAAAACCGGCTGTGCACTTTGGCCCATTCAATGAATGCGCCTTCATTGATGCGTTCTTCAAAAACCCCGGACGAAAGAAAGTGGTAATCCACGCCATCGATTTCACCGGGTCTGGGAGCACGACTGGTTGTTGTGACAAGACGGCTAACCGTTGAGGGAAATTCTTCCCGGAGGTGGTCACAAAGAGTGGTTTTACCAGAGCCAGCAGGACCACAAATGATCAGTACAAGATTCTTTTGGGCGGCGGCAGATTGCATTTGGAATGGCCTCTATAGATCCAGGTCCATGAGAATTTCGCGCGGACTAGAACCGTTTTCCGGACCAACCATACCTTCTGCTTCCAGCAGTTCCATGATTCGTGCCGCACGATTATAGCCGATTTTCAAGCGGCGCTGTAACATCGAAGTGGAGGCACGTTTGCCGGTACGAATCACTTCAATAGCGTCCGGAACCAGTTCATCATCCCATTCACCCTTGGCACCTCCGAATCCACCATCTTCCGGGGAGTCGATATTGCGCTGGAAAGTTTCATCGAACTCGGGCTCACCGTTCACATCGCGGATGTGATGCACGATGTTTGTAATTTCATCATCCCCAACGAAGGCACCTTGTGCACGCACCAGATCCGCAGATCCAGGCGGGAGGAAAAGCATGTCACCACGACCGATCAATTGGTCCGCACCTCCTGTATCGAGAATAGTTCGGGAATCGACCTTGGAAGCGACCTTGAACGAAATACGACTTGGAAGATTTGCTTTGATAACCCCCGTGATAACATTCACGGAAGGGCGCTGGGTGGCGAGTATCAGGTGGATACCGGCAGCACGAGCAAGCTGTGCAAGGCGGGCAATTCCAGTCTCGATGTCAGCAGGAGCCACCATCATCAAATCGGCCAATTCGTCGACAATACAAACGATGTAAGGCAACTTGGTTTGTCCCTCAATCTGGATATCCGGGTCCCGTGGAACCTTAATTGTAGCCGCCGCAGCCCGTTCTTCCGGGGTAAGGGCCGCATCCAGCTCAGCAGCCTTTGCTTCGGCTTCCTTGGCCTCCTTGCGGTTCTTAGCCATCTTGGCATTATAGCCTGCGATATTTCGAACACCCAGACTGGCAAACTGCTGGTAGCGCCGCTCCATTTCATTGAGGAGATACTTTAAAGCGTTCGGTACTTTCTTTGGATCCGTAACCACTGGGACGAGCATGTGGGGCAGGGAATTGTAAACCTGCATTTCCACGATTTTCGGGTCAACCATGACAAATCGTATATCTTCCGGACTGGAATGGTAGAGGAGTGAGGCAATAATCGCATTAATACAAACCGTCTTACCGGAACCAGTTGAACCCGCGATCAACAGGTGGGGCATCTTCGTCAGGTCAGCGATCAAGGGCTTGCCTGAAACTTCCTTGCCGAGGGCAATCGGAATCTCGGCCTTGTTGTTCACCCAGTCTTCGGACTCAAGAATGTCACGAATAAATACCGATTGCGGATTTCTGTTGGGAACCTCGATTCCGACACAACCCTTACCTGGAACAGGGGCGAGGATACGAACGGAGGTTGCCTTCAGGTTAAGCGCGATATTCTTGTCGAGGCTAAGGATTCGCTCCACTCGCACACCGGCTGCAGGATAAACATCGTAACGCGTAATGACTGGACCCGTATGAACATCTCCAGTGGTCACGCGAACACCAAATTCCTCCAGTGTTTTGACCAGCATGTCTGCGGTTTGCTGATGAATTGTATCATCATCCGTCGTGTCCGGCCGTTTTGGTTCTGCCAAAAGGCGCATTGGCGGAAATTTGAAATTGCCCCGTTTTTCCGGGAGCTTCACCTCTGCCTTACGTACCTTTTCTTCTTCAATTATGCGAAGATGGGATCCTTTCTGAGGGGCTTTCCTGGTGGAAGGTTTATCGGGCAGGGCAATGGGGCCGGCCGCTTCGGGAACACCTGGAGGAGAAGCCTTTTTCTTGGCGGCTTTTGGGGCCGAAGGCTTCGCTTCATCCTCCATGATAGGTGCGAAAGGTTGAGTTTCATCGTCGTAGCGACCTAGTCTCAGGCCGCGTTTCCCAGTTTTTAGTGGCGCCACCGGTGCATCGGATTCTTCCTTCTGGGCCCCCTTCTTCGCCAGGGCGGCTTTTCTTTTCTGAAGCTTACGTATCTCTGCTTCCCGCTTCCTCAGGGCTCTCGCTTCTGCTCGTCTAACGGATCGGTCAGCACGATCCGCATTCCATGCTGACAACTTCACCGTAAACAGGTGGCGAATATCCCTCAAAACATTGTCAAACAGCAGGAATACAATTGAGAAAAGCGCCAATACGCCAAATACGACACTGGAGCCTACCATGCCAAAGAATTCCCTCAGGAATTGTGCATACATCCAGTAGCCGAGGTACCCGCCTTCACCGTAGGGGAAGTTGTTATCGATAGCCACGGACTCCAAGGGGACTTTTCCCGCTGTAATGCCCATGCTCTCAATCTGGTACATGCTTCCAAATACCGCCAGGCAGATAAAGAGAACCAGGAGCGGCACGGATTTCTGGATTCCAAGCATCCGGGAAAAGGGCCTGAAAAACATATAGGCTACCCAGAATGCAAGGATTGGCGTGAAGTAAGCCGCCAAGCCAAGGGCAAAAAGTGAATAGTACGCAAATTTAAGCCCAAACAGACCAATTATGTTCTGATCCTGAACGCTGGAATGGAAAAGAGGATTCTGGGTATGGTCGTAATCGCCAATAGCGATTGCGCAAAGCAACCCCAAGATCAGGAACAGCACTCCAATAAATGGACGTGCTTCCGGATTTCTGGGTCCAATTGTCGGTGTTTTCTTTACCCTTTTTTTTGGTGCCCTCGCCATACTTTTCAAATTTATGATTAGAGAGACCTTGATTGTATGACAAGGCAGGAGTGTGGTTTAGGCGGAAACCTAACCAGTTTTTTATAAATGGAGCTCTAAATTAGCTCTAAATTAGCACTAAACTGTCCTTGTGGACGACCTCACAGCGGGTTTTCTGAGGATGGATTGCCCGTATTTGGTCCGTATCCTTTCCAATAACCGCTTCCAGATCAGCCTTTTCAAAGGAAACGATTCCCCTGGCGATGACCTTTTCATCCGGATCGTGAATCGTGACAACGGATCCCTCTGAGAATGCCCCGGAGCATGAGACGACCCCTTTCGCCAGCAAACTGGAATTTCTTTTAATCAGGGCGGTGGCGGCACCTGCATCCACCTGGAGCTGGCCTTTGGGTTTTTCAAAGAAGGCAATCCACCGTTTCCGGGAGGCTAACGGAAGTTTTTGTGGTACGAAAAATGTCCCCTCGGCGGTACCGGATTGTATTTGATTCAGGATTTTCGGCTTATCCGCGGCTCCTATGAAGACACCGCATCCGGATTGCGTGGCAAGTTTGGCAGCCTCGATCTTGGTAATCATTCCGCCGGTTGAGTGGACATCCTTTGTTCCTCCTGCCATGGCCCGGATATAGTCAGTTATTTCCGTAACCACGGGAATCAATGGACCTTCACCCTGATTTTCCATCAATCCCGAAATGGTGGACAGAATCACCAGAAGATCGGCCTTAACAAGGCTGGCCAGCAATGCACTCAGGACATCATTGTCACCGAACTTGATTTCATCTGCACTAACTGTGTCGTTCTCGTTTACCACCGGAACAACGCCCATTGAGAGCAATTTCTCTACCGTATTGCGAATAGCTAAATGGCGTTTCCGCCCACTGATATCCTCGTGTGTCAGGAGTACCTGTGCCGCAATGAGCCCCTCCTTCTGCAAAGCCGTATGCCAGGCCTCAACCAGACGCGATTGACCAACTGCAGCGCAAGCTTGCAAGGTGGCCAAATCTGAAGGGCGATCGTCCAGATTCAATCTGCCCACTCCCATGCCGACGGCTCCCGACGAGATAATGAGGACCTCCATACCGTTCGCACGGAGGGAGGATACCTGTTTACAGAGATCTTGAATTCGATCCATCCGCAGTTGCCCATCGGCATCCGCTATGGAGTGAGTCCCGATCTTAATGACAACGCGCCGGGCGTTTGTCTCCAGAAATTGCATGAATGTCCCTAAACGGTGAGGAGCTCCTTTTCCTTGGCATCGAGCGCATCATTGATCCGTTTGACATGGGAATCAGTCTGATCCTGAACGTCCTTTTCGTGGCGTTTGACGTCATCTTCCGAGACATGGCCATCTGCCTTAAGCTTCTTCAGCTGATCCATGGCGTGGTGGCGTGCCTGTCGAACGCTGATGCGACCTTCTTCCGCGTGTAAAGTGGCCATCTTGACCAGTTCCTTACGACGGTCACCCGACAATTCAGGAATGGGAATGATGATGGTGGCACCTCGGGAGATCGGATTGAGACCAAGATTGGCATCGCGAATGGCTTTTTCCACTGCACCCGAAGTACCCCTATCCCATGGAGTGACCTGCAGCGTATGCAGATCGGGTGTGGTGATTGCTCCCAGCTCACGAAGGGCCATGTTTGTCCCGTAGGATTCCACATGGACGTGAATGTTTTCAATCATGGCCGGAGAGGCCTTTCCTGTATGTAGAGTTGAGAACTCGTGGATGGCGTGTTCTACTGCACGATCCATTAGTTCCTCTGCTTCCAGCATTATCGTATCGAAGTCCATAGCGGGTTTTGGTTATTGGGTTTGAGTTATTGGTTAGTGAACAAGCGTACCGATTTTTTCGCCGAGAACGGCCCGCCGGATACTTTTTTCCTCATTCATGTTAAAGACCATAATCGGCATATTGTTTTCCTGACACATGGCAAAGGCAGTGGCATCCATCACCCGCAAGCGGCTCTTCAATGCGGTGGTGTATGAGAGCTCGTCGAATTTGACGGCGTCATCGTGCTCCATTGGATCCTTATCGTAGACGCCGTCGACCTTGGTTGCCTTTAGAATGGCATCCGCATCGATCTCATTTGCTCGTAGTGCGGCCGCGGTGTCTGTGGTGAAGTAGGGATTACCCGTTCCGCCCACAAAAATGACTACGCGATTCTTCTCCAGGTGGCGGGTCGCTCGCCGCAGGATATAGGGCTCAGCCACCTTGTTCATCTCAATGGCACTTAGGACGCGCGTCGGCACATCCATTTTCTCGAGACAATCCATGAGGGCCATCCCATTGATGGCAGTGGCCAGCATGCCCATGTAATCCCCGGTAGTCCGGTCAACGCCGCGTTTCTGTTTCCCGCTCAGACCACGGAAAATGTTACCACCTCCGACAACCAAACCGACCTGTACACCAAGATCATAGACTGCCTTTATCTCTTCGCACACCTTGTGCAGGATCGCGCCATCGATGGTCTCGCCGGAATCCTTGCACCGTAGGACTTCTCCGCTGATTTTTAAAACGATCCGCTTGTAGCGCGGTATGTTGCCTTCGCCTGTTGCATCCATTAAAATCAGTAGTGTTGTGACTGGCTTAAAAAGGTCAATCCTCTGCATGCCCAATCAACACAATCTCTTTTCACTGATCTTGCTTGACGCGGGAAAACTCCGGGGCTTTATTTCCGTCCTTTCATAGTAGGCCCATGGTGTAATTGGCAACACAGCTGGTTTTGGTCCAGCCATTCAAGGTTCAAGTCCTTGTGGGCCTGCCATTTTGAATCACCATGGAGTGCGGCAGTCCCGCTTTGGCGGCGTCTACCTAAGGGAGAATTATCAGGAACTCAGAACCTTCAGGGTATTCAATTCTAATATCGATTCCCTTAGGTTGATCCCTGCACTTCTTCACCAAAGATCATTTGCCATTTGAAGGGAATGGGTTTTCGTGGGGCCGTATGTCTCTCGGGTATGACGTGATATTGTGGGATTGGAACGGCACGCTGCTGGACGATGCGGAGTTTGGCCGGGGGATCATCAATGATATGCTCCGTGCACGTGGACTTTCGACCAAAAGCCGGGATGAATATGCCCGATTGTTTGATTTCCCAGTCATCCGTTTTTATGAGCGGGTGGGTTTTGATTTCAAAAAGGAGCCATTTGAAGTCACGTCACAGGAGTTCATCGACAACTACTACAGGGATGTGAAGGAATGTAAATTGCAGCGCGGAGGCAGGGAAGTGCTGGCACATTTACAGGCGCAGGGATGTCAGCAACTGGTTTTAAGTGCCAGTCGGCAGGATCATCTGGAGATGCAGGTTCGGTATTATCAACTGGATGGGTTTTTCGTAGACCTGTTGGGCATCGATTCGGTTCACGCACCAGGAAAATCCGGTCGTGGAATTGATTGGATCAAATCATCAGGAATCGATCCAACCCGTGTTTTGCTGATAGGTGACACGGTGCATGATGCAGAAGTAGCGGAGAAAATGGGGATAGATTGCTGGCTGGTCTACGGAGGGCACAACCCTGAGGATCGGTTGCGTGCAACCGGACGACCCTGTTTTCATAATATGGCGGCGGTAATGAACCAATTTCAGGAAGACTGTTTGAACAAGTTGGAAGCATGATTTTAGCAGTACAAATGGGTGAACATATGGGTGATGTGGTAGTCAGTACGCTGGCCTTATCCGTGGCAGCTGGTGCTGTGCTGATGGTGCTGGCCAAGAAGCTGAACATTCCGGGAATTGTTTTTCTGCTAATTGGTGGAGTGTTTCTTGGTCCCGAGGGATTGGGATTCGTTCAGCCAGAAACGCTGGGCTCCACTTTGAATGTGATGGTCGCGGTCGCAGTCGGTTTGATCCTCTTTGAGGGTGGTTTGACTCTGGATGTGGCGGGGTATCGATCGGCACCGAGAGTCATCCGCAATCTGCTGACCGTCGGGGTTGTTGTGACTTGGGTCGGTGTGGCAGCATTAATCTGGTTACTATTCCCGGTGGAGCTGGAGTTTGCGGTATTGGCGGCCAGTCTGGTGATTGTTACCGGACCAACCGTTGTTCAGCCTATTCTTAAGCGAATCCGGTTAAAGTGGAATTTACATAGCATCCTGCATTGGGAAGGTGTTTTAATTGATCCAATTGGCGTATTCCTGGCAATCATGGCCTATGAGTGGGTTGTCGGGGGAGGCGAGGAGGCGTTCCTTTATTTGCTGATACGTATAACTGGTGGAATGGTGATAGGTTTTGTAGGAGGCGAGCTGATCGCTTTCCTGCTGAAGAAACGGTTCATTCCGGAAGAGATGATCAATGTGTTCATTGTGGGATCGGCCATGCTGATTTTTGGTGCGACGGAAGCATTGATCGCGGAAGGTGGACTGTTGGCTGTAACCGTCGCTGGTCTGGTTTGTGGGTCGCGTCAGCCTCCTGATCTAAAGGGCATTGTGGAGTTTAAATCTGTTATAACGGATTTGTTGATTGGATTCGTCTTTATCCTGCTGACGGCCAGATTGCATTTGCAGCAATTTATAGACTTTGGATGGACCGGCCTGATCCTGGTTGCCTTGGTTATTCTGTTAATTCGGCCGTTGGCGATATTCGCCAGTACGCGAGGGGCAAAATTAAAACCAAAGGAGCTCATTTTCCTCTCCTGGGTAGCGCCCCGTGGTATTGTGGCTGCTTCGATGGCTTCCCTTTTCACATTAACGCTGGTGGAACAGGGACGATTCGAAAATCCAGCGTTTTTGGAATCGTTTGTTTATTCCGTGATTTTCGCGACGGTTCTCTTGCAGGGGCCAACCGCCGCTCCCCTGGCTAAAATCCTCAATTTAATGGAGAAGAGCCCCGATGGCTGGCTGATTATCGGGGCACATCCAGTTGCCCGGAAAATGGCTCATTTTCTCGAGCGTGTGAGAAAAGTACCCGTGGCTCTGGTTGATGGAAACAGGGCGTCTGTCCAGGAGGCGAAAGCGGATGGATTAAAGGCTTTTTACGGGGATGCTCGAGAAACCGCCCGGATTGAAGAACGTGCCGAAATGGAAGGCGTGGGCAAGTTGCTGGCTTTTACAGATAATGAGGATCTGAACGAGTTAATGTGCAAAAAATGGGAGCCGGTTTTTGGCAAAAATCACGTTTACCGATGGGCCAGTTCTTTGCCGGCGGATGATGATGAGCATCATACCGGAACCATTTTGTGGAGCTGGATGCCAAAACCTTCGATGATCAGTTCAGAGCTATTACTCGGGGAAGCGGCCATTATGGAACTGGCCGGGGAAAGAAAATCTGACCCTGGTGGCCTGGCTGCCTTGTTGACGGCCCACCCAGAGGAAGTGCTACTGGATCCCGGGCCCCAATCTCAGCTAAAAACCAGCAAGGAGGAGTCAAAAACTCTCTACTTGCAGCGGGAGGCAGATTATCTTCTCAATGCATTGGATTCCCGATGGGTGCTGGTTTCTGATGATAAAGATTCGGAAAAAGTTTACCGGACTCTCGCCGAGAGACTTTCCAAGTCTGATCCTTCTTTAAGTTCAGAGGATTTGTTTGCCCACATAATGGAACGCGAAAAGGCGTTACCAACAACTCTTGGTCATGGGGTCGCTTTGCCACATGCCAAAATCCAAGGTTTGACCCATTCCAC
>JAUVDD010000209.1 GCA_030595525.1 Puniceicoccales bacterium | reverse complement strand
CGGATTCTTCACTATGGGGAGATCAAGCTGGTTGGTTCAAGTGACTCAACTCCGGCTCAAGTGTCCCGTGCAGTGGAAATGATTGCAGGTGGCACTTTGCGAACGGATCTGCTGGTGACACATGTTCTTGGTCTTGACGGGATCTTCGAAGCGTATGAACTCATGCAAAGCGGAGTGTCTCTTCGTGTCGTGCTGAAACCCTGAATTTGAATCATGAAACTCAACCTAAAAGGAAAATCTGCCCTGGTGACCGGTGGTTCACGTGGAATCGGTACAGCGATTTGCCGAGACTTGGCTGAAGAGGGCGTGAATCTTGGAATCAACTACAATAGTAGTGCTGCCGAGGCAGAAGCGTTGGCTCAGGAACTGATTAAGAAATACGGTATCAAGGCACTCGCCATTAAAGGGAATCTGGCAGAAGAGGGTGATATCCTTGGCATGATCAAGGCCTGTGAATCCGCAATCGGACCAGTGGACATCCTTGTGAATAATGCGGCTTATTGCCCGAGTGGACCCTTGACTTCCTACACCAAGGAAGAATGGGAATTCACTTTTTCAGTCAACGTGACGGGATGCTTTATCGCCAGCAGAGAGATGATCAAACGCTGGTTGGAACGAGAAACCAAAGGAAAGATAGTCAACGTCGCCTCGCAGGCGGCTTTCCTTGGATCCACCTCCGGTCACTTGCCATATGATAGCAGCAAGGGTGCCATGGTTTCCATGACGCGCGCGATTGCCAGGGAAGTGGCGCCAAAGGGGATTAACGTAAATGCGGTAGCGCCAGGATTGGTCAAGACCGAGATGGTAAAGAAAAACCTCGAAACAAAACTGGATTCATATCTGGCGAGAATACCCCTTTATCGCATCGCTGAACCCGAGGAGATTGCATCAATCGTTACGTTCCTTGCATCGGATGCTGCAGGTTACATGACCGGAACCACTTTGGATGCCACGGGTGGCATGATGATGCGGTAAGTAAATTTTAACTACAAATAAAGAGAAAGAAAAATCATGGAAATGTCAGTAAGGATTCGGTTGGGAGCAATGATGTTCCTCACGTATGCGTTTCAAGGAATCTGGGTGATTCCCTTAGGCGCGTATCTGTTGAAGTCTGGGTACACAGGAACACAGGTTGGTTCGGTGTACGGTACAATCGCTATCGGCTGTATCATATCTCCCATCTTTGTAGGTCGCGTGGCAGACAGATTCTTCAATGCGGAAAAGATCCTTGGCGTTCTGAACATCTTATCTGCGGTTTTTTTGTTTATCGCAGCAAAGATGGTACTAACTTCTGCCGGCGAGCCGAATTTCCAGGTATTCTATGGATTGATCCTGGCACACTCGCTTTGTTACATGCCAACTTGGGCTCTGACTAACACTGTCACCCTGAATCAATGTACAAATCCGGCTAACCAGTTTCCTCCACTGCGGGGAATGGGTACACTCGGATGGATTGTCGTCAGCATGACTTGTCTGCTCGTCAATACTGTGCAGGGAGACTCCGCAGTAAGGTTTGAACTATCCGTTCTGCCATTACAAATCGGTGCGGCAATTGGATTGATTGCAGGTATTCAGGCATTCTTTCTCCCGAAGACACCACCAAAGGATCGTGGTGGCGATCAGAGTGGATCTATCTCCGACATTCTGGGCCTAAAGGCACTGAACTTATTCAAGGATCGAAACTTCCTGGTATTTACCATCACTTCCTTCCTAATCATGTTCCCAGGCATGTTCTACTGGACATTTGGAAACGCCTACTTGCAGGAGAGTGGAATGACGAATTCACCAGCTTGGCAGTCGACCGGACAAATGACCGAGATTATTTTCATCTTCCTGATGCCGTTTTTCTTCAAATATTTTGGAGTGAAGAAGATGATGTTGCTGGGAATTTCTGCCTGGATTGTCAGGTTCGGATGCTTCTCACTCGGAATTTGGGACTTTGGAAATGGAATGATGTGGATGGTCGTCCTGATGGGAATCATGCTGCATGGCCCATGTTTCGATTTCTTCTTTGTCACCGGCCAGCTGTACACCAACAAGAAGGCCCCGAAGGAAATGCAGGCACAGGCACAAAGCCTTATTTCCCAGATTACATTCGGTATCGGATGGTTGGTTGGTGCAACTGCCGCAGGGAAATTTGTCGATATTTATCTGATTGAAGGCGGTGGGCATGACTGGAGTAAAATCTGGTTGTATCCTATGGTCATGGTTGCCGCGATTGGCGTCTTTTTCATGATCGCCTTTAAGGATAAGGTGATGATTTCACAGGATTAAATCCATATTGATCCCACGCTTCGCATCTACCCCTGATGAGCACGGCAAAATATCTATTAGGAATCGATAACGGCGGGACGATGTCCAAGGCAGCTCTATTCACCATAAAAGGTGAGGAGCTGGCTTGTTCTTCCCGCAAGGTTGAATTGATAGAGAAGAATCCGGGTTGGTCGGAGAGGGACGCCCTTGCCATGTGGCAGGGGACCGCTGATGCCATCCGGGATGTTATTGAAAGTTCCGGTGTGGATCCGCAGGAGATTGCCTGTGTTGCCTGCACTGGACATGGTAACGGATTGTACCTTGTGGATGAAGCCGGACTGCCGGTTCGCAATGCTATCAACTCAACAGATTCCCGGGCAGCTTCCTATGTGGAGGATTGGCTGGCAAAAGGAGTGGATAAGGAAGTCCTCCCATTGACTACCCAATGCCTCTGGCCGGCCCAGCCAAATGCCTTATTGGCATGGCTGAGGGACAACGAGCCGGAAATCCTGGCCAGTGCGGCATGGGTTCAGTTTGCCAAGGATTTCATCCGGACGCAGTTGACCGGTGAAATCTGGATGGAGGAAACGGACATGTCCGGTTCCAGTCTCATGAATGTAGTAACGGGTGATTATGATGACCGTGTTCTGGAACTGTTCGGTTTGCTGGACATGAAGCGATTATTGCCCCCGTTGAAGAAGTCACACGACATCTGTGGCCGGGTCACCGCCGAGGCCGCGGCCTTGACTGGACTCGTCGAAGGTACGCCTGTTGCCGCCGGCATGTTTGATATTGATGCCTGTGGGCTGGCTTCGGGAATTGTTGACGAAGGTCAAATGTCCCTTGTTGCGGGAACCTGGGGAAATAACCAATATATCGCTCGCGAGCCTCTGGTGGACAAAGACCTCTTCATGACATCACGATACAGTATCCCCGGATGGTATCTGATGCTGGAAGGAAGTCCGACTTCGGCCAGTAATCTCGAATGGTTCGTGAATCGGTTCCTTGATGCGCCAATCGATTCGGAGAAATCCGTTTATCAGATGTGTGATGAGGCAGTGGAAGCCAGCGATCCCAATGAGTCCGGACTGATCTTCCTGCCATTCCTTTTCGGAACGAATGAGCAATCGGCCGCGAAATCGAGCCTGTTGGGACTGGAAGGACGACATACCCGCGCGGATATTCTACGGGCCGTTTATGAAGGAATCGTTTTTTCACATAATCACCATCTCCAGCGGCTTCTACAATTCCGTCCGGCACCGGATTGTATCCGTTTCACGGGTGGCGCATCCCGCAGTGAAGCCTGGGTGCAGATGTTCGCGGACTGCTTTCAGATTCCTGTTGAGATACCGGCTGGTACCGAACTGGGAACATTGGGCGCTGCCATCGCGGCGGCAGTGGGGATCGGGGTTTACCCGAATTATCAGGAAGCTGTACAAAAAATGACCGGAGTCACGAACAAGTACATGCCCAATCCTGATATGAAGGACCTCTACCTGGCCAAATTTAATCGCTACAAGAAAGCAATCCAGACATTGGATTCCCTTTGGACATGATCATATGAAATTTCTCTTAATAACAATCGCCTTGGTATCCGGCATTTCTTCTATTGAAGCAGCTCAATGCAGAATTGAAGGGGATGTTGGGCATCGTTTCATGCGTGCCGGATGGCTATCCGGTGGGGT
>JAUVDD010000421.1 GCA_030595525.1 Puniceicoccales bacterium | reverse complement strand
CTGGAGGGTGCTGCTGGACAAAGAGGGGCACCGACTGGACTCGGTCAATGTGTCGACTCCTGACCACATGCACGCCCCGATGGCCATTTCAGCAATGCAGCAGGGTATTAATGTCTACGGCCAGAAACCTCTAGCGCACACATTGTATGAAACCCGGCGCATGGCGGAGATCGCGAAGGAGAAGAAGCTCGTCACCCAAATGGGAACCCAACTGACCTCCAGTACCTACGAGCGTCTTGCCGCCCGCATGATTCAAGATGGAGTGATAGGAAAGGTGAAGGAAGTCTTCATGTTCAGTCACAAGACCTGGGGTGATCCGGATCCGCTCCCAGATCGCTCTGATCCGGTTCCGGAAACTCTGGAGTGGGACATGTGGTGCGGTGTTGCTAAGAAACGTCCCTACATTGAAAAATACTATACCCCGGGAAATTGGAGAAAACGCCTCGACTTCGGTACGGGGACACTGGGCGACATGGGTTGTCATATCTACAGTCCGATGTTCCAGGCTCTGGGATTGCGCTACCCGATTTCGGTCAAATCAGTCGGTTGCGTTCCGAATGCGACGAATTGGGCGATAGATGAGGAATTTGTATATATCTTCCCTGGCAACAATTTAACTGCACGCAAAACAGTTAAGGTAACCTGGTGTGATGGATCACTTCGCCCGCCAGCGAGATTCCAGAAAATGTTTGGGGAAGCCATGCCGAAGCAGGGCTCTATCTTCGTTGGAACAGATGGTGTTCTGCTCCAGCCTCATCAGGAGCTGCCAGTCCCCTATCCTCTTGAGAAGTATGTGGATTATCGATACCCCAAGTTCGAGGCACGTCGTCATTACCACGATTATATTGCCGCTATTCAGGGTGAAAATATAAAGCCTTTAGCCGACTTTGCGGACTATGGCGGACCACTCACGGAAACAGTTCTGCTGGGCGCTCTGTCTTCACATTTCCCAAACCAAATCCTGAAATGGGATGCCAAAAATCTTCGCATCAAAAACTCTCCGGAAGCGAATGAACTCATCAAAAAATCCTACCGCAAGGGCTGGGAAGTGAAAGGATTGTCCTCCTGACGGAGTATCTATTTCCATATCCAGGCTAGGATCACAATCGAATCGGAGAAACACATTGCCTTGGTTTTAAATTACCTGTCCCTTACTTCCCCTTCTGCCAGGGAATCTGGCCAGCTTCCTGCAGATGCAGCATGAGACTGCTTCTAAGCGACTTTGCGAGGGACTCCTGGTCTGTCACTGGATTTGTTTCCAACGGATCCTCATCGAGGTTAAAGAGCTGCATCTTCTCAAATGGAGAACTTTGTTCCAATTTCCATGGCCCACGCCGAACCGCGTAGTAAGCCCTGCCTTGGTATCCACCCGAGCTATTTCCGCCTTCCCTGCGTACCCAGTAAAGATCCCGACCTTGTAATGCTGAATCGTCTCTTTCCAGAAGAAAGGGTAAGAGGGATCGTCCATCTATCTTATGATCAACCGCTACCCCAGCTGCTTCACAGAATGTCGGATAGAAATCCATGGTAATAGCTACTGTATCGACTATTCCATTGCGAATTTTACCCGGCCATGAGACACATGTGGGAACACGAATTCCACCTTCCCAGTGATCCTGTTTACCTCCCCGTAGGTTACCATTGCTTTGGAAATGACGCAGCGAGCCACCATTGTCCGAACTGAACACAACCAGCGTATCCTCTCTCAAACCGGTTTTCTCGAGAGCATCGAGTACTCGCCCGATATTCAGGTCCATGTGCTCGATAAATGCCACATTCCTGGCCCTCCCCTCCGACAGCTCCGGCGAGCGCTTCCTGGTACGCTCCAGCCAGTCTTCCGGTGGTTGAATCGGGAAGTGAGGCGCATTGTACGCGAGGTACAGGAAGAAGGGATCGTCTTTCTTTTTTTGCTCGTTAAAGTAATCGATGGCCCAATCGGAGAAGATCTCCGTAGCATGCCCTTCGGGATCAATCTCTTTCCGGTTTTCACGCATCCAATTGATGCCCCCTCGACGGTGCGTGTAATAATCATCCATCATGTCCCCCAGGAAACCATGAAAAAAATCAAAGCCGCGGTCATTGGGGATATTTGGTGATTCATATCCGAGGTGCCATTTTCCAATGATGGCAGTGTGATATCCCGCCCGTTTAAGAATTTGTGGAAGAGTGACCGCATTCGGATCCAGATAGCCCCAGCTATTCTCCGGAGTTTGCCTGATCACACCCGGCACTCCCGCATTGTCTGGATAGAGACCGGTTATCAACGATGCCCGAGTGGGCGAACAGACCGTGCAATTGGCATAGAACTGGTCAAACCGCAGACTCTCTTCCATCAAGGTATCGAGGCGTGGCGTGCTAAGATCAGTTGCGCCATAGGAGGACAGATCCCCGTATCCCAGATCATCGACTAAAATGAATAGCAGATTCGGCTTGGTTGCTTTAGAAAATGCCAGTCCGGGGATAGCAAATATCAGGAATAAACAGGTGCTTAATAGTTTGTGAGGTA
>JAUVDD010000332.1 GCA_030595525.1 Puniceicoccales bacterium | reverse complement strand
AGACGTTGTTTGAGCTGATCCAGGGCATAACCCTTTCCTATTCCCCCGAGATCGATCTCTCGTCCAGACGCCTGACAGTGGATGGCAGGGCGATCCGGATCGATTGCCAACTGTCCGGATTGGTCGGGCGGGGGATCTGCTGTACCGCATTTCACGTGTTCGATTTTCCTTCCGATGGTGACATCGAAGAGTCCTCCCGTATCCACGTAGGCCTCCATAGCCAGTTTTAGGCAGGCATAACAAGGCTCACTCAGGAACAGAGTATCACCAGCCTGCATGTTGTTGATTTGCCAGACATCACTGCCCTCCAGATAACGGTTCAGCTTTGTTTCGAGATAATCCAGATGCTCAAAGCACTCCTTGGCCACGCCAGCTGCTTCATTCACATTGGGATCATTGATCCGCAGTGTGAAGGTGGTCTTCATTGCGTCATGGGAGAACGTATGGATGGTGCTCATTGATTTTCTTCCTCCATCCATTTGTCCCAGAGGTCTTTGCGTAGATAGAGCATCATGGGAGCATCTTGTCGTAATCCCCGAGGGAGTGCGATATGGGTCGAACTTAATACGGAATTGGCGTTCTCGAACTGAGTCGGCATTACGAAAAGAACAGACATTTGAGTCATGGAATCTTCGATTTCATCCCAATAACCGATTGATTCGAACGATCTTAAATACCATGGCAGCGGCCAATAATATTTCCCGACAACTCCCAGCGGTTCGAGTGTCCCAACTTTTTTATCCAGATCGACGAGCCATTGCTCCATTCGGGGAACATCATTAGACGTCGGGACGTATGCATACGGATTCCTGTGATCGTTGGCAAACCTGCCGGAGACGGCCAGGCTTTGACGGGATTGGATGGTTAGTGTAGCGATCAATATCGCATATAAGCTGATTTTCCATGCCCTTGAGTCGGGAATCATGGCAAATGCCATACCTGCGAGAAGACAGGTTTGAGCCCAGGGAAAAACCATGAGCCAGGGTGTCTTGTATCCTATTAAGCTGTAAATGATCAGTTGCAGGAGAATGGAAAGTGCCAGGAAGATTGCCAGAAATCGTTTTGGAGTACCTATATCACTTGATTTTCTTGAAGCCATTACCAGGGCCACTATTGCCAGCAGGGCTATTAGTCCTTCCCACCAGAATAACCGTGAATTGCCTTTCGGGATAATCAGCAAATACAGATAGTACCAGAATGGTTTTTCATGACCCGACTCTGTTTCATATATGAAATAAGTATGGATCATGTCGATGGCCGCTTTAAAGTTCTGTAGCCCGCTGGTATACAACAGCAGAGCAACAATGACTCCGATGAAAAGCATCCATGTAAATGGTTCGATCCACTCCCTTCGATTGAGCGTTAATTGACTCTTGAAGATCCAATAACAAGCAGCTACCGAGAGACCCCATGCGACTAAAGAGATGGAGAATGTTTCCTTGGTTGCGATCAATAACCCAAAGCTGATCCCTGGGATAATCCATGCGTAGAACTTTTGCCGATTCCAATATCTTGCCGCCAATGTCAATGTGAGCATGCCAAAAAATCCAAGCAAGATTTCATGGATGTACATTCGGCTATAATAAACCAGTAGAGGAGAGGTTGCCAACAGGGTGGCGGATGCCATAGAGGATACTTGTCCCAACCATCGAATCCATAATATCGGGATCAGAACTATCCCAACGCCCGCCAATGCAGGGATTATCCGCAGGGAAGCTGAGTTCAGTTCATGCCAGTTGTTTTCTCCGGTGAACCAGGAAAGGATTTTCGTGCAATAGGAAAGGGTCGGGCCATGGAAGTGTTCTGGATTGAAAATGTATGTACCAGTTTCCAGATGCCGTGCCGCAATGCGTGCTCCTGTTGCTTCATCAAAATGCATTGGACGAATCCCAATATCATGGAACCGTAGGTATATCGCCAGTACAACGATACTAATCCATGCCATGTATATGAAGGTGCGTTTGCCCATTCTGGGTTTCGTTATAGTGTCATTGCCGTTTTCTGCAATGTTCCATTAGCAATTCCTATTGTGGATAAAAAAAAGCCCCGGTTCGAAAACCGGGGCCATGAAAAAGTCTGATCGGACTAATTATTGGGCGACACCGTAAACTTCCACTTCGATGTAGTGGTTCATGTCATTGGAGGTGTTACCTGCACTGTACAAACGGACGTATTGTCCCTTGGTACCTTTGCCGTTTACAAGCTTGCCGAAGCGAGACTCGACATAGGGATTATTTTTTCCCTTACCCTGGCTGGCTGAGTTGTCATAGTCATTGTTGAACAGGGTAGTGACACCGGAAGCGAATTCCGGATCGTCCGAGATCTGAATGATGACATCGTGGTAAGCGCGTTTCTGGGAGTGGTAGTGCCATACCCAGACAGCAGCGATTGCTGAACTTTGTTCGAGATCAATCTGAACCCACTGTACGCCGTCCATGAACTCGGTGAAGTAACCTTCGCCTGCTTCCTTGTCGCCGTCTGTCAAGTAGGAAAGCTCACCGATGATCGGGAAATCATCGCTGCCTGTGATTGGCTTTTCCTTGGACAGGAGAACTGTCCCTACCGGTACGCTCAGTTGAGGCACGCTGGTTGGTGCCTGCTCCAGGTTTGGTGCCTTGATCGGCTGTGGTGTACCTTCGATCAATTCCGGGGGAATATCTGTCGTCAGTACGAAACCGCCTGCAGGTGCATCTGTGGAAGCAGCTGTATCAGCTGAATCCTTGGATCCGCCGCAGCCAGTGATTACAAGAGCGCCCATGGCGCTCAGAAGGGTGATGAGTTGGATTTTCATACGGATAAATGTTCTTCGGTTAAATTAATAGGTGTATTTTCCAGAGCGGAAGGATTGACCCAGTAAATAGGGGCTTCGCTCTCGAAAGCATGACGTGCATCACAACGGAGCTTTTCTTCTCCCCGGACAGAGGCAAAGAAATTCTCGAGGTGCGGTTGGTGCGGAGGTTTATTCAGATTGCCCGGCAGTGCGAATGCTTCCGGTGCTACTGATTCGTACGATGCAATGGCATCGGCTCCACCTCCAC
>JAUVDD010000152.1 GCA_030595525.1 Puniceicoccales bacterium | reverse complement strand
CAGTCTTGGCGAACGGGAAAGGCATCCCGTGATCGGAGAAGAAGACAATCAAAGTGTTATCATATACTCCCGTGTCCTTGAGTGCCTTGATGACATTGCCAAAGGAATCATCAGCGCGGCGAACGCTGTTGTAGTAGGCAGTCACCTCTGTCCTCGAAAGTTGTGTGTCCGGAAGGAACTTTGGCATGGTGATTTCTTCCGGTTTAAAAATCCGGCTCGGAGGATTGTCCCTATCCTGGCCGTTCAACTTTGTACTAACTTCCTTCTTCTTGAATGAGAAGCTGTAAAGCGCAGTGTGCGGATCATGGATATCCATGGAAAAATAGAAGGGCTTACCCGCTGCCTTTGCTGCCTCAATTCCCTTTTTTGTGTAGGAATAGAAGGTTTTCGTATCACGAACGTTCTCGCGATTGGCTTTCAGTTCATCATCGAAGTTAATATTCCATGCTGGGTACGGATGATACGGGGAAGAGTGACTGGACTTTCCACGGATCATAGTGAAGTAACCATTCTCCTGAAGGATGTCGGGCGTGGTTTTATAATTTACCGCCTCCCTGGGTAGTTGATAAAATCCTTCAACTCCACTGTTGAACAAATACCGACCAGTTTGGACAACATTACGGGAAGGAATACAGCTGGAGGCGTGCACGTGAGCATGGGCAAATCGGAATCCATCCTCGGCGAACGTGTCCATGTTCGGAGTTGTATCAGACGTAGTGCAACCAAACACCCCGACTGAGTCGCAGTTCATGTCGTCCACTGTCAGGACGAGTATGTTCATCTTTTGTGCGGCCTGTGCACTAAGCAATCCTGTCAACAGGATCACAGTCAGAATTATTTTTTTTGTCATGATATTTCTCCTACAAATTATTTATCATTCCATCCAGAAGGGACTTTGAGTTTACGTTCTTCCGGATCGATTATACTATTTCCGTTCACATCCTTCGCATTGAACCAGCGAGTGAATTGTTCCTTATCGAATTTCCTGCCGTTCTTCTCGGAATTCGTCCGAGCAATTTTCAACTGTTCCTCGAAGGTCACTCCTTCGGTAGAATTGCCTGTGGAGGTTGGCTGATTTGTTTTCTGAAGGGGAATTCCTGCGACTGTTGCATTGAATGCACCCACATTCACCCGGTTTCCTTCATTAAAGCCAGCGTTACGGTTGTTTGGATTTCTCCCAGCAGCATTGTCAGGCAAGCTGCTGTCCCAGGCGTCAAAAACATCCTGCATGTTTTGAGCCCGTTCAGGCATCCGTCTGGACAAGTCGGTCCACTCTCCTGGATCTTCATTCAGATCGAACAACCGAATAGTTTTTGGGCCACCCTGATCATTGTATGCCAGTTTCCAATCTCCTAAACGAACTGCGTAGTCCTCTCCCCGGCGCCAATACAGAATGTCGTGCGGACGTTCATTGTTTTTACCGGTGATATACGGCATCAGATCCACACCATCAAAAGAGACGCCCTTGGACGGCTGCTTCACGCCCTGCAAAGCCATGATGGTCGGGATTAGGTCCAGATTAACCACAGGCTTATCATAAGTCGAACCTGCAGGAATCCTTCCCGGCCAGCGCATAACGAATGGCACACGAATTCCTCCCTCGTAGGTATCACCCTTGAATCCGTTGAACGGTCCTGGATTAGACATGGTGGTCGTACCACGAACCTTTTGTTTTGGTTGGGCAATTCCCTGACCGCGGGGCGATCCATTATCCGAGATAAATATCACCAGCGTATCGTCAGCGACACCCTTTTTCTCAAGGGCTTTCATAACCGCACCAATACCGTCATCCATCGCCAGTAACAAACCGGCAAAAAGTTTCCGCTCATCGTGTGTGTCCAGATGCTGCACTCTATCAATATATGGTTGAGGAACGTCCCATGGATAGTGAACCGCGTTGTATGCCAAATAAAGGAAGAAAGGTTCGTCACCAGTCTGCTTAATGAAGCCGACCGCCTCTTCGGTAAACATTTCCGTCAAGTAACCGTTTGAGTCCTGAATGGCTGGCTCAACCTGCTCGTTCCGCATGATTGGCTGCAGGTTCTTTTTCTCGTAGTTTGGATCCGTGGTTGAGCGTGAATAATCGTGTGAACCCCACAGAAATCCGTAGAAGAAATCCACTCCGCGGTTGTTGGGTCGCAACTCTGGTCGGGCCGCTCCTACATGCCACTTTCCAATAGCCGCTGTCGTATAGCCCTGCTCGTTCAACATTGAGAAAATGGTCGACTGGCTGGCGGGAATGCCACCTTGATCGTAGTTTCCATACACACCCAAACGCTGTTGATAGACACCCGTCAGCAAACCGGCGCGTGATGGGCCACAAACGGAAGCACAAACGTAGCCTTGGGAAAACTGTGTGCCCTGCTCTGCCAGCTTGTCGATGTTTGGAGTCATCACATCTGTGTATCCATGATATCCGACATCACCCCATCCCTGGTCATCCGAGTAAATGAGGACCACGTTCGGTTTTGCTCCGAATAATAAGATTCCGAAAAAAACGATGAAAACAGGTAGTAGTGTTTTTTTCATCTTACTGCTTATTCCAATCCTTAGGCGCCTTCATTTTTGCTTCCTGGGCATCCAGAATTCCATCGTTGTTACGATCCTTGGCACGAAACCATCGTGTGGTCTGTTCCGGATCAAATTTCTTCCCGAGCTTCTTTGCCCTTTCCTGGGCATGTACGAGTTGCTGTTCCAGCGTAGTACCTTCCGGCTTTGGAGCATCCGCACCAGCGTACATCTTGTTTGGTGCTTCGTTGGGTAAAGACAGTCCGCGGAGATCCATGTAGGCTTTCATGAGACGCTTGTGGGCAGTTCTTGCTTTCTCATTGGCTCTCTTCAAGTCCAAGGGGCTCCTTTCTTCGGGATCGTCGATCATGCTGAAAAAAGAACCATCGCTGTACAGTTTCCATTCACCATCATGAATGGCCTCATTGGCACGCTTGGGATCTCTTCCAAAATACCAGTAGTGGCAAAATACATACTCGCGATCACCGTCTCCTTTACCCGTCAATCTGTTGGCAAAAGAGATTCCATCAATTTCGCGATCTTTGGGAAGCTCGGCATCAGCCAGATCCATAAACGTAACAAAGAAATCGCTGAAATCGATCAGGTCGGATGATTCATTACCAAATTGTTTGTAGGCATTTGAATACTTCGGCCAACTGACAACCAAGGGCACATGAGTTCCGTTGTTGCTCATCAAGTCCTTTCCTCCCGGAACATCACTGTATGTTGTGCGTGTGATCGGACCCTCGATGTATTTTGTATTCTTTACCGTTGCGGGAGGAGAAATTTTGCCGGCCTCATACACCTCACCTACGCGACCTGAGGTAGCCACCATCCTTCGTATCTCAGGATTACTAGCGGTCACCTTGACCGGATAGGTGGTGCCGTTATCACCAGTGAAAAGAATCAACGTGTTTTCGCGCTGACCAGACTCTTCAAGTGCACGGACAATGTTGCCAACAAGCACATCCACATACTCCACCATGTCTTTGAAATAGCGGACCTCGGAAGTCTTACCATCCTTGCCCACATTACCGGGAGTATCCGGAGAGGGCTCAAATGGGGAATGCGTCAGTAACATCGGGTAGTAAAGAAAGAACGGTTTGCTTGCCTGCCCTAAGCTTGCCGAAGAGGAACCCTTCTTGATGAAGTTCGCCGCAAACTCGTTCAACATGTCAGGACCGTAGGTGTGTTTGCTTTCGTAGAGCTCGCCGTTGGCAACGATTACCGGATATCCCCAATAGCGGCTGGGTCCACGAGTCTTCCGGTCGAACTTCTCCTTTGGTGCAAGGCCATTTTGCAGGCAATACTCATCAAACCCAAACTTGTGTGGAGATTGCCAATCTCCGCCCAATTGCCATTTACCAACCATGGCCGTTCGATAGCCAGCTTCCTGCAGTTTCTTGCCAAAGGTAATTTCTGTAGGAGGCAGAAGTCCGAAGCGCTCATAATTTCTGTAGCTGTATCTACCGGTCATCAACTTAACCCGACTCGGTGTACAAATCGGCAAGGAATAGCAGTTATTAAACCTGATGCCTTCACCGGCCAAACCATCCAGAACGGGTGTCTTGTAATCCAGGCTGCCGTTGCAACTTAACGCCTCGTAACCCATGTCATCCGTCATGATCAGGATGATGTTGGGAGGTGATGCTAAAGCGGATGCTGCCAGCATTCCGATCAATGTAATAATTCCGATATTCTTCCAGGGTATATTCATCTTCGTGTCCAAAGTTTCTACAATTATTTTTTAACCCGGCCAACTGCTTTTTTCCGATTTGAAGGGCCGCCCCACCATTTGTTATCAGGCAATCGAGAATCCCACTCATCAAACTTGTTCTGTAATTGCTCCGCCTGTTCGGGGTTGAACTGAATCAGATCCACTTTCTCGTTAGGATCATCCGCCAAATTGAAAAGCTCAGCCGTTCGCGTACCGGTTGGTGCACCGTCGTTCCAAGCCAGTTTCCAGTCCTTAACGCGAATCGCATAATCATCATCTCGGCGGAAATACATGGTTGGATGCGGGCGACCCTTTTTGATCCCGGTCAGATACGGCATCAGGTCCACTCCATCAAATCCCTTTTTGGCATCCGGAGCACTCGCCAGTTTCGTGATCGTCGGGACAAGGTCCAACGCGCTGACTGGATGCCTGTACACTTTTCCGGATTCCAGTGAACCGGGCCAACTGATAACAAACGGGACACGCGTTCCTCCTTCGTAGGTGTCGCCCTTTTTACCACGAAGCGGATCGCTGCTGGCCGCTGAGGAATGGGGTGCACCGTTATCACTTAAAAATATTACGACTGTATCCTTGTAGATCCGGCGCTTCTTTAGCGCTTGGATAATCCGGCCAATGCCATCGTCCATCGAAACCAGCATACCAGCATAAGTTCGCCGCTTC
>JAUVDD010000100.1 GCA_030595525.1 Puniceicoccales bacterium | reverse complement strand
AGCGTTGGTTTGTTGGAGCTCACGCAAATGTTGGGGGAGGATATGGAATCGATCCTCTAGCGGACCTCACTTTAGAATGGATGCAGGACAAGGCACAAGCTGCTGGATTGAAGCTGGAGAAAATTGATCCTGCAGATAATTATCTGGAAGTAGATCCCAGAGACTCCTTCAAGGAATTCTTAATGGGCGTATACAGTATATTTTGTAGATTATTCCATTCCGGTGACGGAAGGTATCATCGCAAATTCGCAAAAGACTATAAGAATAACCAAGCAGTAAACGTGACAGTCGATCCCAGTGTTTGGATGCGATGGAACGCCAAGGAAGCGTACCGACCTCAAACACTGAGTAATGAAGGATTAACTCCGCCTGATTCGGCGTAGATAAAGTCCCTGCTGCCTCTATTAAGTCAGGTAGACTAATACACCTAAGGGCCTAGATTAGCGGAGGTTATGTCCCGGGGCCAGACCGGCTAAGTATTTGACGCAGCCAGAGAGCATTCCTATAAGTTGTCCTTACCGGGAGGAATCAATCAGCTAATGAGAGCAACTATAAGAAATTCGAGACCATCACAAAAGAATGCCTATCGGATAGGATCAGTACTATTACTATCATTCCTGCTGGCGGAACCCGCCTCATTAAATGCAGACGTCCCCCGAGACATCTACGACTATCACTTTGGAACCCTTGAAGACGGGATTGGATTTCCCTTCTTAAACAGGACCAAAATGACCAATTTCTTCTATCTGCCGGAGATGCTGAACTTTTCCACGAACACCTCGTTCTCGACCAGCAGTCACGAGGGGTACCGAACTGGTCACTTGAACATTCGTTGGGATTTACTGGAGCAATACGATGAAACGGCATGGGGGCAATTGACACTCAAGCGGGTTCGCACTGAGGAATTTTCATATGGATCAAGCTACAGTTTTCGTGACCATTACTCCGGCACCTTTTCCGGGTCCGGCGGCTTCAAGCAATTGGCATTCTATGATACGTTCCCCTGGTGGAATGAAGATTTCGAAACATCGTGGACACACTCCTACCACATGTCGTTCACTATCACCTGGGGCCTCGGAGACAAGGGAATATCGGCAACCACTTCTTCCCTGGGCAACCTCAACTGGGATGAGCCCTTTACGGCATCACGCGATTACATCGCGAATCTTCATAACACCCTTGAGGAGTACGATGACTGGACATCCGAATTTTACTATGATTGGACAAATAATTGGGATAACCGCTGGTATAACTTCTATACCTTCGACATTGCACGGACAACCTATGGTGGTTGGAAACTGCTCGTTGATCATGATGATCTGGCATATGGCGTCCTCTACAGCTTTGATATTGTCAACGACAGCATAGCTATTCCGGACGGCGGAATTGAAGCACGCTTGGTCAATCTGCTCCCGACCGATGTGGATGATGGAATTGACGAAGCAGTTGTCACACTTTACCGGCAAGACGGATTCGTCAGAGATGAACTGAACGGTGAAACATCCCAGGAATACAATGAATTTCTGCGTACCAGAGAGCGCACTCAGATTGGTTCTCCGAGACATGTGACAAAAAAGAGCAACAGCCGTGTTTCATTTGATAGTATAACCCTGTTTGACAGGGCCATCGGTGCAGGACCTGGTGCGTACCGGCCGACCTATTACACAATCGAAGTGACCAATGCTGAAACGGATGAAACAGATCCCAATCGTGATCCCGTGGATCCTGCCTTTACTGTAAAAACAATCTTTCCTTCATCCACATTGAGAAATGTTCGACCCACGCCCCAGAGTACTGAATTTCCCATTCCTGAAACGATCGTGGAGCTCACACCAGCCGACGTTTTTATAAGCAAGCTTTACATTATCGAGGCACTGGCATTGGCAAGCCCGAACAACTACTATTCAATTGAAATTGATGATGCCCTGCCGTGGGTGACTGCCTTGAAGAATGGCACGACTACAGATGCTCAAATCGAGGCTCTGAAGCGAATGCTTTGGGCCGAAAGGGTTGTCAGGGATGGCTATATTTTCGCAGACCAGGCAGCTGGGCTTATGTTAGGCGGCTTGGCTACGCTCTTTGCTGATGCCTTTGATGATCTTACCGATTACTCTCGAAACGACATTAAGACAGGGAGAAAACAGTTGGATGACCTAAGGGAAGGCAAATTAGTTCCCACTACGTTCTATGATAAATCGGAAATGCCGATTGAGAATTATTTCCCCAACCTTGATACCTACAAGGTTATCAGAAAAGGCGAAAAGGCTGGAATGGCTAAGGATATGTTGAAAACCATGAAGGTGTTGATTGGCAATGCCGCCGTCGAAGCGGGATTGGACAATGAGACAGCGGCATTGGTGGCAAAGGTCTTTCATACGTCCGCACAAGCGATTTTATCCGGTGTCATGAGCCAGACTCGTAAAGGCATGGCCAAACCGGTCATCAAGCAAGTGATATCTTATGCGATAGAGGAAACCAAACCCTACGTAATGGATGGCACGCTACTCGGATCCTATTGTGGCAATACCAAGGATGACCTGCAGTTTGCCGTCGACACTGCCCAGTCATGGAATTCCGTGGATCCTGATCTGTATATTTCTGACCGTAATGAGGTCGTCGGAACTCTTCGGGAAATGGGGAATGATGCCTCAACTGTCATCGCAACTTCCCAGATCCTGATGGGCCTCGGTGAGGGGCTCGACGCTTCCCAGGATGCTTTCGCATTATTTGGAAATGCTCTCAAGCAGTTGAAAGTGGCAGAGAAAATTGCCCAGATAGGGAAGTATCTCAGTAATGCGGGTAGTGTTGTGGGCCCGACGGTTTTGCTGGTTCATACGCTTCCCGAATCGGTCCGGACAGGAACTCACCAAGCTTATGGACTGTCACCGGCACAAAGTATGGCAAATCTTTCAGCAATTCCTGCCACTGAGATATACATCAGGAATGGCCCTTCGTACACAGCGCTTTACAATGACACTGCCTCACTGAAAACAACCCTTACATCCTTACAAAACAATCTTAAGTCTGACATGATCAAGGAGGTAATCCTGCAGGCAGCAGATGATTCAGATCCAAATAGTTATGTATCGATTTTATCATCACTCAGTCAAAACCTGTCTCTTTTCAAGATACAAATCAACGCCCTGCAACCGAACGGATCCTCCAGCAACCTGGGAAGTGCACTCGGTGACTTGATTCTCCGTGACAGCGAATACAAGGCCTCCCAGATCCGGTTCATCCTTCGCCTGCGGGAATTTCTTATGGCGGTTGATTTGGCTCAATATTCAGGTATTGATGATCCTGCCTACCAGCAGGAACGCAATGCACTTGTCAGTCAGATTGCAAAGGAGATAGTAACCATAAACAACTTTCGAGGTGCTATTTTTAGTTCAGATATTGCGGCAAACAACCAGCCAATGGCCCCGGTCGCGGGATTGGAAATCCTGTCTGTGGTATCCGAGTCAACCGGATTAAGCACTATCAGCGAATCCGAAGAAATCTTTTCCCTTGAGGCACAGGTAACCAACTTGAGTTCTTCCCCAATGAATAACTTGACGGCCCTGCTCACCGTCGACTCTGCTTCCTCCAGCATTGCCATGGTGTCAGGAGATGAGCTTCCGGTCGGAGGCGGTAGCCTGAATGCGGGAGGCAGTGCCACCGTTATATGGAGATTCTCCTACAATGGAGATCTGGCAAACGAACATATCCGACTTGAACTCAATATGCTCGAAAATGGCGTTGAGCCGGTCAGCTTCGACTTCAATCAACCGGAATCACAGTTAATAGTTGATCCCGCTATATCGGACCGGGACAGCGATTTCCTTCCCGACGATTGGGAGGCCTTACATGGGCTCTCAGTTGATGTAGATTCCTCGAATGGTGATCCTGATGGGGATGAACTCACCAACGCCATTGAGTACGAATTGAGGACAAATCCCCGACTGGCCGACACTGATGGTGACAATCTAAATGACTTGGAGGAGATCACGGGGGGAATGGATGGTTTCCAAACCGATCCGCTGCAACGCGACACGGATGGGGATGGCGCCAATGACGACGTTGATGGCCAACCCCTCGATTCCTCGACAACCTCTGCCGGCGATACAATGGGCGATGGTGAAGTTTCAATTTCAAGAGATACGATCGTGTTGTCTTCATCGAACCGCCTTGAGCATATCCAGATATCCAACACTGGCTCAGGCCCACTGTCGTTGACAGCAGTCGCAGAGGACGATGCAATCCTATTGGTATCTCCCACATCTCCTAATGTTAAGGGTGGCGAAGGCGAATTAAGCATTCTGGTCCAACCCTATTTTGATTTTAGTCAGGACGGAATCATTGAAACTACCGTCAGTGTGCTTGATGTTGCAGGTGCTACCAATGATATGAAGACTATCACGGTTCTTGTGGCAGGTGACAATACGCCCGTTTGGACCGGCCACCTTATTGAGGATGAACTTGGTGACATCGACACTGGAGATTGGTTCGGTTGGATCAACGTCAGTTTGGCGCCATGGCTTTATTCCTACAGTAACCAAGGATGGATTTACTGCCCTGAGGAGAATGTATACCCGAATGGTTCCTGGATATATGTCCAGAACCTCACCCTACAAGCCCCTGACCTGCTTCTGGTTATGGTGCCGGGAACCAACTGGGGTTGGAGCTTTGGATTAAGTAAATGGATGTATGTTACAGAGACTTCAATCCAAGCTGGTAATGGCTGGGTATATGCGCTTTGAGAAATTCTCTTTGTGGAACGCATTGCGCGATCAATTTGCAATCGTCTAATATCCGGGGGACGGGTCAGTTCGGCTCCTTGATAATGGTCGTGTCCTTGTCCACCTCAATCCGGATGTCGGATATCCGGACCAGTGGGACATGGAAGCTGGTCCCGTTCTTGACCATGACCTTTTTGTCCCAGACTTCGTAGCCCGGCAGGCTGACGCGGATCTGGTGCAGGCCTTCAGTGATCTCAAAGTTACCGCCGGCATTGCCGTAGAAAACCCCGTCAATCTCCACGGAGGTGTTGGTGGGTTCGGAAGAAATGGTGATGGAGGCAACCTGCTGAAGCTCCTTCCCTTCCACTTGAGAAAACGGACTTTTCAAGAGGGCACTCGAAAGCCGGTTAGCCACGACTCTGCCAAGGCGGGCGTCAACGGTCGTATCAACCACACGTGTGCCAACGCCCTGACTTTGCTGCTCATCAACAGCTTCCGTCTTTGAAAAAACAACCCGCCCGGTCTGCGTTTCAAGGACGCGTACCGTTACTTCCAACCGGTAAAAAGCGGTTTGTGTGCGGACGCCAAAGCCCGAGAAGTTCCTTACCTCCCGGCCGAAGTCGACAATCTCCCCGGTCAGGATGTAATCAATCCCGCTGAGCTTTCCCAGGTTAACCGCAGTTCCGGGATCCACCATTCCGGACGATTGGAATCCTTGTTCCTGCAAAATGCTGCCCAGCTTCTCACGCTCGTAGAAATCGAATTTTCCCGAATTAATCAGGTTCTCCGTTATGATGTTGGGGACAACCTGGTGTAGCGAGCGGTCGTATCGTGTCCCAAAGTCGGAAACCCCGATGGTCGGCCGATCCACGGAATATGCGATGGAACCCGCCAGCAAGGGTAGGATAAACAGTAATTGTTTTTTCATGACATCCCTTTCGCTATCGATGGAGGATTAACGCTCATAGACGACCGCATCCCCGCGAACCGGGACGATCCCATCGACGATCTCGGCATAAGCAACCTTCTCAGCAACCCGGTTGACCTTGATCTTGCCGGTCACTGCTCCTTCAAAGACATCCAGGACTTCTCCGGTTTCCGGATCCGTCAGGGTTTCCCCAGCTTCGCGTACCATGAAGAGGTCTCCGGACTGGACACCGTAATTCTCCCCGCGATTGATGACAATCATCTGCGGGCTCTTGACCATGACGATGTTAGCCGTGATGTCGTAGTCCTCCATCTCGAGAGCAATCCATTCCACAGCCGTGGATATGGCATCCTGTGCTGCCTCGCCCAAGGGTGTCTTGGAAAATCCACCAACGTCACCGCTGAACCGATGATCGGAGTAGCCGAGTTTCAGCTTACTGCCACCCGCCTTGCCAAGAATTCTTTCGCTGGCAACGATGGTGCTGGTGGTTGAATCGATCAATTTGACAACGAGTTCCATTTCCGACTCACTACCGCCACCCCCAATCCGAAAGCCCTTGATGCTGATTCCAGCATCGCTGCCCTGCTTGGATTCCGTTACTCGTGTTACCGTCCCGGTGGCCAAATACTTGGCCGACCGGATAAGTCCAGTTTGGGCAACCTGGGAAGACTGTGCAGTGCGCCCGCTCG
>JAUVDD010000303.1 GCA_030595525.1 Puniceicoccales bacterium | reverse complement strand
AATATCATAAAACTCAATTGCCGGACGAAACTTATAGGCATTGACCAATCGGATCGCTTCCTTGTCACCGGTGGCAGCCTTGGCTTCCATGGATTTGAATGCAGAAGATCTGGTACAGGCATTCGTAAACTCGGAATCGTGGTTCAAGTTCTTGATTAGCTTGTATTTCCATCCACGAATTGAGCGAATCGCATAGGCATCGGATCCATTGATAATTCCGCGCGTGGTCATTATCCCGTAAACGTAGCCCTTATGCTCGTCGGTTTTTCCTTCCAAAACATCTACGAAGCTTTTGCCATCGATTCCTTTGGGCGCTTTGCCACCAGCCATTTCAACGAAAGTCGGAGTCACATCGATATACTCAACCATGGCATCGGTTACGCTTCCCGCTTCAATTTTACCCGGCCAACACACAATCATGGCGGACTGCAGTCCGCTGTCGTAGCAAGTCCATTTTGCAAACGGAAAGGAATTACCCTGTTCCGACACGACCATGACTACGGTGTTCTCGGACAAGCCATGCTTCTCCAGCATCTTGAGAATTTGCCCGACCTGTCCATCGTAGTAGGTGATTTCCGCCAGATAGTTACTGAAATCCTCCCGGACTTGAGGCGTATCAACAATGTACGGAGGCAGCTTGATCTTCTCTGGAGGATAGACCGAAGCATCGCCCTTGTTCCATGGAGAGTGCGGCTCGTTCGAGCAGGCAAATAAACAGAAGGGTTCGCCACTTTTTGCAGAGTCGGCAAACATCTCATCAATGACCTTCATATCGGGATTCTTCTCGTGGACAGAATACTCAAACGGAAAGACTGTAGTTGGACCGATATGTGTCTTGCCCGACAACGCAACCCGGTAACCCAATGGTTGTAGATGATGCACAATACTTTTAACATCATCATAGGCATTGGTGTGATTCGGGTAGGCACCACTTTTCACAGGATACATTCCCGTGTAGATGGTATGACGTGTTGGCGAACACATTGGCGCGGTCTGGAAGCAGCGCTCAAACCGCATGCCCTCAGTCGCTAAGCGATCGATGTTGGGAGTCAGCGCCTGACCACCATAGCAGCCGATTTCGCGATGAGTCATATCGTCCGCTATGACGAAAATTAGATTAGGTTTCTCCTTTGCCATGGCAGTCAAAGCCAAACCAATTGTCAGGATAGATAAGAGGATCTTTTTCATAAGGTATTCCTTGTAGTGTTTAAGCGTTAATTAAAAAGTATGATTGCCAGTCTTACCGGCTCGCCATGCTGATTCTGTATCAACAGATGCACCGGGATCTCCCTGATCCGACATCCATTTGTCCAGGGCCTTCGAAAGCTTCTGTTTCACTTTCGACAACTTCGGATCATCAATTAGATTCTTCATCTCGTATGGATCCGCAATTTGCCTGTACAATTCTTCTGCGGGACGATTCATGAAGCGGTTAATCAAGCGGACAGCATCTTCATTATAACCGGTCTTCTGTCCCGGACCTGTTTCGGACATCCAACTGTTCCAATACTCCGCCCATCTAGGCTCTCCCATCAGGTGCTTCTCGATATACAGGTTTTCTGGCTGAAGATTGCGGATGTAATGATGTTTTCCATCAGTGATTGCCCGGATCGGATATGGCGGCCCTTCCGGGATATTATTGTGCATCAAATAAACAAAATCTCGATGTGACTGGCTTGGATCCTTTAACACCTTTGCAAAACTGCTCCCGTCAAAGCTTCCCTTCTTCGGTTTGCCACCTGCCAATTCAACCAAGGTTGGTACAACATCCGCATATTGTACTAAAGCATCTGTACGCTTTCCAGCTGACACATTTCCCGGAGAACGAATGATTAATCCCGTATGTGAACCCGTGTTATAGCAAGTCCACTTGTTACCGGGCCACTGCGATCCCTGTTCTGAGGTGAAGATAACAACCGTGTCATCGGCATGCCCCACTTCCTTCAGGATCTTTAGTGTGCGACCAACATGCTCATCCATCACTTCCACCTCAGCGAGGTAGTCTGCAAATTCTTTACGCGTGGTTGGAGTATCTGCGATGTTTGGTGGGAGTTGCAGCTTCTCCGTGTCGAATTTATCGGGATTCCCGACTGTCCACGGTGAGTGCGGTACAACCAGTCCAACAATCAAACAAAATGGTTGATCTTCGTTACGGCCTATAAATTTACGAATGCCCGTCTCATCATACCTTGCAGTTTCTGCGATACAGCTCACTTCAAGGGACTTGATGTTTTCAAAGTTAAAAACACCTCCCTTTCCGTTTACGTGTTTCTTCCCGGTCAGCCCTACCCTGTAGCCGAGGTTCTTCAGATAATGCCCAATACTCTTCGTGTTCGGGCGTGCTGATGAATGATTCCAGCAGGCACCGTTGCGGGCAGGATAAAGACCGGTATAAAGCTCTGTCCTGCATGGGTTGCACATGGAAACGGATAAATAGGCACGATTGAAGGTCAATGATTGGGAAGCCAACTTGTCCAAGTTAGGGGTGTCTACATTTTTGCCCCCATAAAGTGGCAGATCATTGTAGGTACAATCATCACCTATTATAATCAGAAAATTCGGCTTATCGGAACCATTGCACTGGAAAGAAACCAGCACCATGAGCGAAATTACTAATACACGGATTTTTTTATTCATCTTACCCAATCATTTATTTTCAGGAATTTTCCAATCCTTCCATGGAACAAAGCCTTCGCTGCCTGTCCGGAAATGTATCACGCCATTTTCCGGCTGGAGCTTGCGATACTTTACCAGTTTCGCGAGGAGTTGTTGGACCACTTCAGGATTCTTCTTCGCCAGGTTGTTTTTCTCAAGGAGATCTCCAGGCATTTTGAATAAATGAATTTCATGTGCCTCAGTCAGGTTGCCACGCCGAATATCCGGTCCCATCACGATCAACTTCCACTTGGAGGTTTTGATGGCGATGGTTTCCTGTTCGATGCTTGATTGTCCATGATACGAATACCAGTCCCGTTCAGGGAAATCCCTGTCGGTTCCTTTCAAGACATCATTCACTGGAACTCCATCGAGTTTTCGTCCAGGAACTTCTCCCGCAGCCGGATTTATTCCGGCGCTTTTGAGAACGGTCGGCATCACATCAATGTAGCCCATTGTGTTCTTAATCTTCCGTCCACCCTTCCACTGGGCCGGCCAACGAACGCAGGCAACCACACGCACGCCTCCTTCAAAGGTTGTCAGCTTATTTCCATTCAATGGCTTGT
>JAUVDD010000195.1 GCA_030595525.1 Puniceicoccales bacterium | reverse complement strand
CGGGTAGTAGGAGGCGATGCACCGGAACTGATGATTGGCGGATGCGAGTTTTTCATCGCCGGGGAACAGGGCATTGTCCGCCAGTCCGGTCATTAGTGAGAGATGACCCCCTGCAGAACCACCCCACACGCCCATGCGCTCTGGATCGAGACCATAGCTTTCCGCATGTTTGACAAGAAAACGCGCGGCGTCCTTACAATCCGTCACGCAATCGACCGCGTTCGATTGTCCAGTTCGAGTCAGGCGGTATTCAATCGCGGCACAGGCAATTCCATTATCGAGAAGAATCCTGAGCGTATCAAGGAAGGCCGTACGAAAAATCTTGAACTTATCACCACCACCCCAGCCACCGCCGTGCGTGTAGAGCATCACCGGTACCTTTCCGGAGGTTTTCCCCTTTGGCAAAAAGAGGATCATGTCCAGCGATTCACCATTGATGGTTTTGTAGATAATATTCTGCTCGGTCTTGAAATCCTCCAGCAATGCCAAATCCTTGGTGGACGGAGTCTGTTGTTGTTTTTCAGCGGCGAATACCGTCACAGTTGTAGCGGTCATAGCAATACAAGCCAAAGCAAAAAATATTATCTTTTTCATGTGCATCATTTTGAATCTATCCCTTCAATTGTCTATTTAATCTGTTACAATCCATCTACATTGACCTCTTGCTCAAATAATCCCCAGTGATCCATTACAAATAGTTCCCGAGTGCCCAATAACCGGATTTTTCAGTCATGCGTGCATTGAATGTAACAGTTTACCATACTTCTCTCGACAATTAGACATCCAAAGCATAAGACTTATCAAAGTTTGAATCCGCGAGAATATACGCGGGATGGATGTAAGTTAAATATAGAGAAAGGGCATATTCTCAGATGAAATCACTGAAGAACCATAGTCGGTCCGATGAGAACGACGGACAGGAATACAAGAAAATCAAGAACAAGGTATATGAAGCGGAATTGGCCCGCTTGCAGGTTGAATTAGTCAAGCTGCAGGAATGGATCAAGAAAGAGGGATTGAAGGTGGTTGTCCTGTTCGAAGGGCGCGATGCTGCAGGAAAAGGTGGTGTCATTAAGCGGATTACTGAACCGCTAAATCCCAGGATTTGTCGAGTTGTGGCCCTGCAGGCACCCACCGAGCGTGAGAAAACACAATGGTATTTCCAACGTTACATAGCGCATTTGCCCGCTGCGGGGGAAATGGTTCTGTTCGACAGAAGCTGGTATAATCGTCCTGGTGTCGAGCGGGTCATGGGATTTTGTACAGAAGCTCAGGTTGAGGAGTTTTTCCATTCGGTCCCGGAATTCGAGAAAATGATTATTCGCTCAGGAATCATCCTTATAAAGTATTGGTTCTCAGTGAGCGACACAGAACAGGAGTTCCGCTTTCAACAACGAATTAAGGATCCCACAAAGCGTTGGAAGTTAAGTCCGATGGACCTGGAATCAAGACATCGGTGGGTTGAATATTCCAGGGCCAAGGATGAAATGTTCTCGTTCACGGATATGAAACAATCTCCTTGGTATGTGGTGGATGCGGATATCAAAAAACATGCTCGGCTAAACTGCATCAGCCATCTCCTTAGCATGATCCCTTACGAGGACCTAACCCCTAAACCACTTAAACTGCCACCACTCGACGACAGTGCCTACATTAGACCTCCAGTCGGTGAACAGACTTTTGTTCCGGAGATTTTCTGAATCCGAACACCCAGAGTGTTTGACTGGATCAGCAGATTGCCTCGTCAATCTACGAATGGCTCGCCTTGTGGTGGAAGGCCTTCACTATAGGGATTATGAATCCACTCCTCATTGCCCTGATTGGGATGGCTATTGTAGTTGGCGGGATCCTCATACTGAGGATGCACGCCTTTTTGGCGCTTGTTTTGGCAGCATTTGCGGTGACCATCCTTACTCCACGGGAAAACATCCTACAAAACGCCATACGATCGACAGCAATTGAGATAGCCACTGCGGAAGGTTCAGAAGTCATCCTGCGACCGATAGGCAAGCAGAAGGTTATCGAAGGGAACGTATGGATTTACAAACGTGGACCAAATGGACATCCGGAAACACTTGGAAGTGGGCAACTGTCCAGCCTGAGTTCACCGGAAGCTGGGACAAATGCATACAGTCTGATTTCCGATAATTCAGGTCTGAAACTTGAATCAGGAAACCTTGTTCTTCATCATACTCAACTCACCGGGGCAAAATCGGAATCATCGATGAACTGGGGCGAACAAATTGCGACAGGGATGGGTAACACCCTGACCAAGATTGCCATTCTGATTGCCATGGCATCCATCATTGGCAAGTGCTTGATGGATAGTGGCGGAGCAGAACGCATCGTTCTCAGCATGACCAGGAGTTTGGGTGAGAAACGGGCACCACTGGCCTTCATAGCCAGCGGTTTCACTCTCAGCATACCAGTATTTTTTGATACCGTATTCTACCTACTCATTCCGCTTGGCAAAGCCATGCGAGCTAGAACCGGTCGCAACTATCTTTTATATGTCCTGACAATCGTCGCCGGAGGAACCATGGCACATTCACTTGTTCCTCCAACTCCCGGCCCGTTATTCGTGGCATTGGAAATGGATGTGGAAGTGGGATTGATGATTGTGGGAGGAATTTGCGTTGGATCAGTCACCGTTGTTGCCGGATATCTTTGGGCAATTTTCGCCAACAACCGTTGGGACATCCCTCTGCGTGCCTCAGAGCATTTGTCTCTTGAAGAAATTGAAATGATGGCGAACCGGGACGAAAAGACCCTGCCCTCTTTGTTATCCTCATTGATGCCAATTCTCGTCCCCGTAGTTCTGATGGGCTCCGCAACCATTTGGAACATGCTTACTAAAGATTCGGGGACCTTGTCCCCATTCATGTCGAGTTTGGATTCGACCATAAGCATGCTTGGCAACAAGAACGTGGCTCTAAGTATTGCCGCAATCCTGGCCATAATTTTAGTTATTCGTTCCCATTTATCAGAAGAACCAGTTCAAAAGATAGTACAGTCCGCTCTATACAGTGGCAGTGTGATCATTCTCATTACGGGAGCTGGAGGAGCCTTTGGACATACTCTCAGGCAAACGGGAATCGCCTTTACCATTGAGGAACTCATGCCGGCCTCCCAATCCAGCTTGATCCTAATCGGTTTTCTAATTTGTGCCCTGGTTCGAACTGCTCAAGGTTCATCGACGGTTGCCATGATCACTACTGTGGCGATCATCGCGCCAATTGTTGCCGCTCAAGACCTATCATACAATCCAGTCTATATTGCGTTGGCAATCGGATGTGGTTCGAAACCTCTCAGCTGGATGAATGATTCCGGATTCTGGGTCATTTCCAAGATGAGCGGATTGACAGAAAAGGAGATGCTAAAGGCCAATACTCCAATGACCGCCATCATGGGAGTAGTCGGACTTGGGGTTTGCATGATCGGGGCGTTAGTTTTCCCAATGGTTTGATTTCTCAAATGATCAAGGACGGGAATGTTTCCAGAACTCCCGGGTTTTATACCCGCTTCGAATTCGAAACTCCCGCAAGGTGTCCAGAAGCTCTGACTTTTTTGCTACAAAGTCTGGATTGTCCCACAAGTTAACTTCTTCAGCAGGATCGTTCACTAGGTCAAACAGTTGGCCAAACGGCTCGTCAACAAAGTGGACCAGTTTCCAATCTTCGGTCCGAATCATGGTTACGAAATCAATGGTATTTAAAAACATGTCCTTCCCATGCTCAGCTACTACGTATGGCCGTCCTTCAAAAGCCTCCCCTTCGAGTGCAGGGAGCAAGGATTGTGCCTCCATCCAATCGGGTTTATCAACCTCTGCGAAATCCAGGATGGTTGGACCCAAGTCCATCAGTTGACAAAGACTTTTAACGGATCGGCCACCCGCGAATCGATTTGGTGACCAAGCCACACATGGAACACGGGTGATACAGTCATACATAGTCCATTTCTGGATATGTCCGTGTTCTCCGAGTGCTTCTCCATGGTCACTGGTAAAGAAGATGACCGAATCCTCCAGATAACCTTCTTCCTCCAATGCTTTCAGGATATCACCCACCTTGTCATCGATCATTGTGACATTGGCTAAATAGTGTTCCCAGAGACGTTGGAGCTGTTCCTCGCTGGGTTGATCAACATGTACAACAGAGTCATGGTCTACCTCGAAGTT
>JAUVDD010000414.1 GCA_030595525.1 Puniceicoccales bacterium | reverse complement strand
CATCTCCGGAAAAATTCACTACTGCGCAATTGCAGATGCAAATGCGACAATTGAACAGCATGGCAGAAACGCCGGTATTCCTGCTTTATTATAATGGGGCCTGGCAAACACCAGGTTCCGTGATGATCGAAGGAATTCCCAGAGAGGCCAAGTTACCTGAACAGGTGGCTCTGCTTGGGAAATTATCTGATGCACGCAAAAACGGGGATGAATCAGCATTTTTTGAAGCCGCCGGGAAATTGGTAACCTATTCACCTGGAGAGACAGGTGAGCATCCGGCCACGGAATATTACTTTAATCAGGCACAGCCGTTCGTTGTCTCGCTGATTATCTACGTTTTCGTCATGTTGCTGGTCTTTCTCGGATGGCTGTTTTCTCCGAAAATCTTTCTTCCGACGGCTTATCAAATCCTGTGGATCGGATTTATGATCCATACGATTGGCTTGATTCTGCGGGTTATCATTACCGGTTACGCACCGGTAACGAACCTGTATTCATCAGCGGTTGGAGTTGGCTGGGTGGCAGTGCTCCTAAGCCTGTCCTTTGAGTATTTGCAAAAGAAAGGCGTGGGATCCCTGGCTGCGGCCACGGTCGGATTCCTTACCCTGCTGGTTGCCCATCACTTGTCTGACAGTGGTGATACCATGGAAAAAATGCGGGCTGTCCTCAACTCGAATTTCTGGCTGAGTACCCATGTGATCACGATAACAATGGGTTATGGAGCAACTTTCCTGGCGGGATTCCTTGGTATAATTTATACGATTTATGGCTGGTTCTCAAGGGAGCTGACCAAGGACATGCAGAAATCTTTCCATCGCATGATCTACGGTGCCACGGCCTTTGCCCTGTTGTTCAGCTTTGTAGGGACCGTTCTCGGAGGAATCTGGGCGGATCAGTCATGGGGACGATTCTGGGGATGGGATCCCAAGGAGAATGGTGCCCTGATGATTGTTCTCTGGACGGCTATGGTCCTGCACGCCTTGCGTGGGGGTATGATTAAGACCCGTGGCCTCGTCAATTTGGCAATTGTTGGTAATATCATCACAGCCTGGTCTTGGTTTGGGACCAATATGCTGGGTGTTGGCCTGCATTCCTATGGTTTCATGGATAGTGCCTTTTTCTGGCTGTTGGTCTTCGTGTTCTCTCAGTTGTCCATTATCGCTCTGGAGGTCCTTTTCCCTGTGCGTATATGTAAAGTAAAGTCCATGTGAGAAATAGCGTTGCCAGAATAGACTTGCATTTCACATCATCGCGGAAGTTACCCCCGATGCAGAACGGTATTGTTAATCCCGCTTTTTTTAAGCTTTTACAAGCAACCTACCAAGAGAAAACTGGTTACAATCTTGTGCTGTCTGATCCGAATGGTTCCATCCAGATGGGATTTCCGGACTGTGACAAGTTCCCTTGCATGAAGTCATGTAGGCAATGTCGCGAACATATTGTCGCGGAAGCCCTTAGGACAGGCAAAGTATGTATTGATGCATGCCATGAGGGGTACACGATATGGGGGCTCCCATTCGCTAATAATGGGAAAATTATGGGTGGATTGATTGTCATTGGTGGGGAGCACAGAAGTTCTCATGACGATCATCGTTTTAAAAGTGCCTGCGTTGAGCTCTATAAGTTGATGGATTCCCACGACCTTTTACCTGAAACCCACAAGTTCAATGAAATTGATCTTAACGATATTCATCGGTTTGTTTACAGGAAATCCTATGATGACCTGAATGAGTCAGTAAACCTTCTTCAGAAGAGTTTTCTGAGTCATTTGCAGACGGCAGATTTCGAGGAAGCAAAGGCAGATTTCATGGAGATCAAAAAAGCTTTTGAAAGCATTGATGATCTTCCAATGGATATTGTTCTTGGATTGGTCGGTGAGATGATCTATGACGCCAGAAAACAATTTATCCAGGCGGGTATGGATTCCTATGCGTGTACAGCAGAGGCGGGAGCCTTGATTGATCGAGTTTCCTCCGTGAATGACATGGATGGAGTCGGGAGGATCCTGGATACCTTTCTGGAACGGTTTTTCCTGCTGTCAGCGAAACGCCCCAAGGATCAGGATGATATGGTTATCGAAAGAGCCACTACATTTCTTGAAGAAAATCTCAGGGACAATCTGACTCGTGAACAGGTAGCCAAGGCGGTTGGTATTAGTCCAAGTCATTTTTCCCGGTTGATCAGGGAAAAGAAGGGTAGAACCTTCACGGATCTGCTGAATCAATATCGCATTGAGCATGCATCTACGATGCTGGTACGATCTTCCTTTACGCTGGCACGTATTGCCGATGAAACGGGATTTTGTGACCAAAGTTATTTTTCCAAGGTATTTCGTCGATACAAGGATATGAGTCCTGCGCAGTATCGGGATTTGCATAGGGAATAAATTCTTCAGGATCTGGGTGTTTTGTGCCCAGTTACGGATATACCGTGGGAATTTGGCGACTTTTGGAGTAAATTTGTTCTTCCGAAAGCAATTGGTGGATTTTGTAATGAAAATCTTACCACGATTAAGCATAATTTTCTCCAAGTATTATCTTTCTATTATTAGATTTTATAATATTGTGAATGC
>JAUVDD010000291.1 GCA_030595525.1 Puniceicoccales bacterium | reverse complement strand
TTACTGCAGTACGATTGCCCGGAAGGTTGACTTTGCATGACCAGACACCGACCGGCGAATGATATCCAAGATAAATCGTTCCGGCGGGTTCTTCACCACCTTCTGGACCGGCATAGCCTGTGATTGACAGGGCATAATCGGATTCCATCAGCTCCGCCACGCCGGTAGCCATCGCAACGGCACACTCTGCACTGACGGCACCATGCTGTTCGATCAAGCATCCAGGTACAGAAAGCAACTGCTCCTTAATTTCGTTCAGATAGCAGACTACGCCCCCCTTGAAGACCTTGGAAGCGCCTGGCACATCTGTGAAGCGGCTGGCCAATAACCCTCCTGTGCAACTCTCTGCCACGGCTAGGGATTTGTTCAGGCTGCGCAGTTGGTGAAGAATGATGGATGCCACATCCGGCGTTCCATATCCGAGAAAACCATCACCCAAACGTTCCCTGCAGGCTTCTCCCAAGGAACGGATTTTTAATTCATCCCAACCGCCATCCACTGTGGATAATCGTACATCCACATAACCGAGGTGAGCACAGTAAGCCACTTGGATTTTATCTCCTGCGCCCGACAGTATTGGTGCCAGCATGTCGGCTACTCTGCTTTCACCGATCCCGATAGTCCGGATTTGCACGGGGCAATCCTCTTCGTGAATCCATCCCTTTTTAGCCAACCGGGGAAGAATCTGGTCTTCAAACATCGGGTACAATTCAACAGGAGGACCGGGCAAAAGGACAATCACCTGGTCACCGTTATCCAGCCATTGGCCAGGTGCTGTTCCATTTGGGTTTGAAAGGGCTTCCGCTCCATCGACGATCAGGCATTGCTTCAAGTTGTTCTCTGTAGGCTCGCGCCCCCGTTCCTTGAAAAAAGCCCTGATTTCCTTCTCAATGACTTCATTGTGCTGGAGAGGACGATTTAACGCAGCAGCTACACAGGCGGCTGTGTTATCATCTGTGGTCGGTCCGAGGCCGCCACTCAGGATGATCAGGTCGGATCGATCGAATGCTTCCTTTAATCCACTCAGCAGCCCATTTGGATCATCACGAATTTCCGAGGCCCTCCCAAGGGCCAAGCCGTTCTGCAGCAGCTTTTCGCCAAAATATACCAAGTGAGTATTGGTCCGTAATCCATTCAGCAATTCATCACCAATTGCCACCAGTTCGACTTTTCGGATGGCTTTCATAAATTCAATAGACCGATCGGTCGGCTTGTCCTCTTCCAGTTGTTATGCATCATCAAGTTTGCTTAATATAAATAAAAACTTGCAGGATGCCAGTCCCTGAACGCAGTAATTTGAAAGAAAAAGTCCGAAAGCTTCCGGAAAGTCCGGGTGTGTACCTGATGAAAGACCGGCTGGGCAGCGTTTTGTATGTCGGAAAAGCAAAGAATTTGAAGCGGCGGGTTGGATCCTATTTCCAACCATCCCGGCGGCTCCGGGTGGAGCAGCCAAAAGTGGCGGCGATGATCGACCTGATCTGCGATTTCAATGTTTTGGAGGTTCGTTCGGATAGCGAAGCCATCCTGCTTGAAGGAAAGCTGATCAAAGAGTGGAAGCCGAAGTACAACACGGATTTTACCGATGATAAGCGATTTCTTCATGTTCGGGTCGACCTTCACCAGTCGCTGCCACGATTTCGACTGGTACGGTTTCGTTCGGATGAGCGCTCCCACTATTTTGGTCCTTTCGCACACAGTGGACCGTTAAGAAAGACTTTGCAGGAGATGCGACTGAAGTTTGGTATTTTGCTCGGGGATGGTCATCCTACAAAGCGCGAAGATGGAATGTGGCAGCTTTACGATGATATTCGGGGGGAGATTTATGGTCATCCGAATATCATGACCGAAGAAGAGTACCGGCAGCGTGTGGATGAGGCCTGTACCTTTCTGGAAGGGAAATCCCGTGAATGGCTGACCGAGTTAGAGGAGTCGATGCAGAAGGAGGCAACCAACCGGAATTATGAGAAAGCCGCTCAGTTAAGGGATCTCATTCGTGCGATTGGAACAACGACCGAACGGACCCGAAAGTTTACCCACACCTCCATTGTTCAGGAAGATTCAGAAGGTATTTTGGAGGATTTGAGAAAAGTCCTCCAAATGGATTTCTTACCAAGAACGATGGAGTGTTTCGATATCTCTCATATATCAGGAAGCTATTGCGTCGCATCAATGGTGCACTTTGTGAATGGGAAGCCCGACCGGAAAAACTACCGCCGGTACAAGATTAAGAGCTTCATCGGAAATGATGATTTTCGGGCAATGTGTGAAGTGGTCAGTCGCCGGTATGTGCGATTAAGGAATGAAGATAAGGCCTTTCCCGACTTGATCATTATCGATGGGGGAGTTGGCCAGGTAGGTGCAGCGTTAAGGGCGTTTATTGAGAATGAACTGGAACCGCCGCAGTTGATCGGTTTGGCGAAGAAGCGTGAGACCATTATCTTTAGTGACGGGCGAATGCCATTGGAGCTGCCAGGTCATCATCGTGGCAGATTGCTGTTACAATACATCCGTGATGAGGCGCACCGACATGCCAATTCCTACAACGCGGATCTGCGCCGACGCAGAATGCGGGAGTCGATGCTGGAGGATTGTCCGGGATTGGGTGAGAAAAAGCGCTGGGCGCTGCTATCGCATTTCGGATCGCTCGCCAAACTCCGCAAGGCAACCGGGAAAGAAATCCAGCAGGTCGAAGGCATCGGACCAAAGTTGGCAGCGGCAATCGTGGAGTTTTTGAAAAAGTGAGCGAGGGCAAATTACACAATCGCGGGATAAACCACCGCAGTCGCGGGGCAGGCCCGCTCGCTGCTATGAAGGCTGACCTGCTTGCTACTGTAGTGAGCGACTTTATGTCGCGATAAACTTAATGCGGACACCAAAATCATTTCGGCGGTAACACCTAAAATATGTTAATTCTCAGGAGTGCTTCGATCTTTCGACTATGCATTGATCGAAGACATGCGAACTAAAGGGCAGACTGCGCAGCTTAGAAAAGGGAGAATCACCTCGGTCGGCTCCATATACTTTACAACCGCAGTTACATATAACCGGAATATTGGATTGGCGAATGAAGCTATTTATAAGGAGCTGATTGATTCCTTGGAATTATTGGAGAACAACAAGAAGGCCATTCCCCTAATGTGGATGCTCATGCCGGATCACATGCATGGAATTTTCCGACTAACATCGGATCTGTCTCCGGGGAAAGTTGTTGGATTTGTCAAAGGCAGAATGACTCCGATTTTGAGAGAATTTAACCTACTTTGGCAGAAAAATCTATATGAAC
>JAUVDD010000010.1 GCA_030595525.1 Puniceicoccales bacterium | reverse complement strand
CCAGGAAGAACATCCCAGTAGTCGAATCCCTGCATGGCACCGTTCAGGTGGATTTTACCAACCATCACGGTTTGGTAACCGTTCTTTTGCAGGATTTTTTGAAACTGCTGCTGGTCGTGGTCGAATGGACCACGATTGTCGATCTTGCCGTTTAAGTGGCTGTGCTTGCCTGTCAGCAAAGTAGCACGACTCGGTGCACAGATTGAATTTCCCACATAACAACGATCAAAGCGCATGCCATCCTTGGCTAGCCTGTCGATGTTTGGCGTAGGATTCAGGCTTTGGAGACGACCTCCATATGCTCCTATTGTTTGATAGGAGTGATCGTCCGAGAAAACCCAGACGATGTTTGGACGTTCAGCTGCTTGCAGGCCATAGGACAGCAAACAAAGAAGGAGTACGTAATACTTTTTCATGACAATTAGATTGGGTTAGAGTGTAGTGATATTTCCAGTACTATAAAAATCAATTGGGAAGCTTTTTAACACGGATGTTCTTGTAACGAACAACGCTGTCGGGATCGTGACACTGAAGGGCGAATGTGCCCTTGCCAAGAATGCGGTCGAATTTCTCGCTGGCAACAGCACCCTCTGCCTCGACATACTCAACAACGGTGATGTCATTTATCTTCACGATGACCTTTTTGCCCTCCACGATGATGTGTTGCGTCCACCAAACCTTATCCTGGGCGGGAGTAAAACCGATGCTGGCCACGCCATAAACACTGCCGGTCTTCTTCCAGTCCTTGTGGGAGACATTTACCTGGGTTTCAAAGCCAGCTGTTGGCCAACCCGATTCCTGATACTTAGTATGGAAGTAGATGCCTCCGTTGGCACCGTTTTCCACCATGACATCCACCTTCAATTCGAAATTCTTAAATGGACCAAGGTCTCCATCATAGAACAAGTGTGCACGTGGTCCACGGGTGACAATCGTTCCATCCTCGATGTTCCAACTGTCGGGATTTTCTGTGGAAATTTTCCATCCATCGAAGGACTTTCCATCCCAGATGGAAGTAAATCCTTTCTCAACAGCGGATGAAAGTTGAAATGCGAACAGCAGAACGATGAATACTGAGGTAATTTTGTGCTTCATAAGCCCAAACTAGATAGGTCAAATTCTACCTGCAATGAAAAAACCTACCGTGACTGCAGCCGGACCTTCTCCAATCCCGCCTTTCGGCAAGTATCCATCAAAAAGGTCACCTTGTGGAGCAGGCTGTTTTCATCCGCCATGATCAAAACAGGCGTATCCCGGCTGATTTCCGCCATCTTATTCACCTGCTCCATCAAGTTCTCGTCAGAAATCAAGACACCATTCAAATAGTAATTACCGTCCACATCGAGACCGATCTGGAGGCTCTCCGCTGGCTTCTCTTTCCCGGCTGTTTCAATTTTCGGCAAAGTCAGGTTCAACAGCGTCAGGTTCCGGAACTGCATCGATACCAGAAAAAAGAAAATCAACACCACCAGCACATCAACCAGTGGTACAATGTTAATTTCCGCCTTACGGCGTCGGCGTTTTGGAATAACGCTCATGAGCGTCCGTTGGGACCTTTCATTGCCGCGATAAGACGCTCCACTCCCACTTCCAGATGTGCTTCGAATGTATCCACCCGGCGTGTCAGGTAACTGTTGAACGCCAGCGAAGGAATGGCAATGCTCAGACCCAGGATTGTCGTGGTCAGGGCAAGGGATACACCTTCTACAAATGCGGCTGGATCAGGCAGACCGGTATCCGGACTGATCTGACCAAATACTGTGACCAATCCCGTGACCGTGCCAAGCAATCCAATCAATGGAGCTGCACTGACAACAATCTCAAGGATGAAAAGACCTCGCTCCATGCGGGTCACCTGCAGGCGTGTGTAAGCTTTCAGCTGTTCGGCATCCAGTTTGCCCTGATGGTAATAATCGAGAATGCGACCCGCCACCGAACCGGAATCACCATGCTCCGGAATCGATCCGGTACTGAAGGCAATTTCGTAGAAACCCGGAATGATGCGGCTCTTTCTCAGCGCAAACAACCGTTCAATAACGATGATGGCAGCCAAAAGTGAGCAGAGCCCAAGTGGCCAGGCAAAGATTCCTGCATTTTCGATTAGTTCGCGCATATATAAATTCCATATTTCACTGCCATATAGGCCAGGCCAGAGACTACTTCATCCACATCCGAGGCACCATCCAGTAAGTCCTGAATGGGATCCCACTTACCATTGACAAGGGCACTGCGAGCACCTTCCCGGATTTCACATGGGATGCTCACTTCGCCACAGAGAATCACTTTATCCTCAATATTAATTGAGAGTTCCACTTGTGGATCCGCTTCAACTGCCGACTTCAACTTGCTGATATCGTCACTTGAGGCACAAACGCAGGGTATTCCCAATTGAGTGGAATTCCCGAAGAAAATCTCCGCAAAGCCCTCGGCGATCACTGCCCGGAATCCAGCTCGGTAAATAGCCTGGGGCGCATGCTCCCGACTACTTCCGCATCCAAAGTTGTTTCCGCTGATCAGGATACTGGCACCCGCGTAACGTTCCTCGTTGAGAGGGTGATCACGCAAATTGCCTTCTTCGTCTTTACGCACATCGTGGAAAACATATTCCCCGAGCCCGTCGAAAGTGACGCATTTCATGAAACGCGCCGGAATAATGCGATCAGTATCAATATCGTCCCCTGGGACAGAGACTCCACGACCGGTTACCTTGATGATTTTTTCCAATGCCATAGCTGCAATTTCCTTTTTGACCAATTAAACGGCTGCTGGTTCAAGAATTTCAAAAACTTCACGCGCATCCGAGACTTTCCCGGTTATCGCGGCGGCGGCAACCATCAATGGACTCATCAGGATGGTCCGACCGGTCACGCTGCCCTGGCGACCCTTAAAGTTACGGTTGCTGGAGCTGGCACACAACTGGTCTCCAACCAGTTTGTCCGGATTCATGGCCAGACACATGGAACAACCTGCACCTCTCCATTCAAAGCCCGCTTCCGTAAAGATCTTATCCAATCCTAGCTCCATGGCGATTGTTGCCACCACCTGGCTACCCGGAACGCAGATCGCTTTCACCGAAGGATTCACTTTGTGGCCCTGAATGTATTTGGCCACTTCCTGCAAATCGCTCAATCGTCCATTCGTGCAGGAACCAAGAAATGCAACATCCACATTTACGCCCTTGATCGGTGTACCTCCGTCCAGTTTCATGTGCTCCAGCGCTTCCTCAATGCTGGCCCGCTCACTGGCAGTGGCACCCTCTTCGATCGAAGGAATATTCTGGTCAATAAATACACCTTGTCCCGGATTGATTCCCCAAGTCACTGTCGGTCCAATGTCCTCGGCCCGGATGTTGACCTCATCATCGTACTCACAGTCGGCATCCGATGCGAAACTCTTCCAGCGTTCGACTGCGGCATCCCAATCGGCGCTCTTTGGCGCGTAGGGCCGACCCTTCAAATACTCGAAGGTCGTCTCATCCGGATTCACATAGCCAACCCGTGCACCGCCCTCAATGGACATATTACAGACCGTCATGCGCTCTTCCATGCTGAAACTGTCGAAAACCTCACCGGCGTACTCGTAGGCAAAACCGGTTCCGCCATTCACACCGAGAGTACGGATAATGTGCAGAATCACATCCTTCGCATAAACTCCCGGAGCCAACTGGCCATCCACGTTAATTCGACGAACCTTCAGTTTATTGAGGGCCATCGTCTGGGTGGCAAAAACATCGCGGACCTGACTGGTGCCGATTCCGAAAGCAATCGCCCCGAACGCGCCATGGGTGGAAGTATGTGAATCCCCACAGGCGATCGTGGTGCCTGGCTGGGTGATCCCCTGCTCCGGTCCAACAATATGTATAACACCCTGCTTTCCGGTGTCCGTGTCGAAGAAAGTTACATTATTCTCGGCGCAATTCTTGCGCAGCTCGACAATCATGTCTTGTGCCAGCGGATCGCTGTACGGTTCCTGCATCTCGTTGGTAGGAACAATATGGTCTACGGTAGCGAATGTACGTTCCGGGAAGCGAACAGGAAGACCAAGCTCGAGCAGCATGCCAAAGGCCTGCGGACTGGTCACCTCATGAATCAGGTGTGTACCTATCAGCAATTGTGTCTGTCCATTCGGTAATTCCCGGACAGAATGCGCTTCCCAAACTTTTTCAAAGAGACTCTTTCCCATGATTTATCCTTAATTTATAGATAAGCTGTCCCAGAAAAACTGCTTTCGCCAACCACTCAAGGCTATTCTGGCAGATTTGCTAACGAAGTACCGGTCTTTGGATTTGCCAGAGCCTGATCAATTAACCAAACTCTGCACCTTATTCGATGGAAACAAACACTCTACAGTCGAGGGGAAAGGAACCTATTCTCCAATTTTCAGTCTTCGCCGATAATAAAGTTGGTCGATTAAATGAATTGGTGCAGCGGTTCAATCAGCGGGACATTCATATTATCGCCCTGTCTCAACTGGATTCCACAGAATGTACAATCATGCGGTTTATCCCCGATTATCCGGAGGCAGCACGACAAATGCTCAGGGATTTCGGGTACGCATTTTCGGAAACTTCCATCCTCGCAGCCGAGATTTCGACCGAGGCAGACTTGAAGTTCCTCACATCGGCCCTTGTTGAGGCGGAAATAAATATCCACTACCTCTACCCCTTTATCATGCGACCAAATGGCAAATCCGCCATCGCCATGAATGTAGAGGATGCTGAGTTTGCAGAAACGGTCCTAAATGGCAGACAAATCCGCTGCCTCACCCGCGGCGACGTTGCCAGGTAAGAAAACAGCGGAACCCTTTCGGATTCCGCTGTTCAGTAAAATCAACTAGAGGACAGCCTACTCGGCTCCATCATCCCCGATGGCTTCGACAGGACAACCCTCCAGAGCTTCCATACAGGCTTCAACATCCTCTTCACCTTCAGGCTGTGCGTGGACGTAGGAATATCCGCCGTCCTCGTTCCGGGTGAAGAAATCCGGTGCGGTTTCCCGACACAGATCGCAGTCGATGCATTGTTCATCGACATAAAATTTCCCTGTTACATTTTCAGGCCACTTTTCGTCTTTGTCTGCCATAACTCCTAAATTCCTTTACGAAATCAGGCTAGTGTCAAGGAGATCGTGTCGGAATCAACGGAATGACTTGCTCCCCGCGAAAATGCTAATTCATATAAAATGTCCCCTATGAGTATTTATAGCAGAAGTTACATGCGTCAGGACCCGGCAAGTTTCAACCGGCGTGATTGGGCGATAAAAGTGATCATCATCACGCTGACCGTGGTGTTTTTACTGCAGAATATTTCCCGGCACTGGTTGGGTTCAACCTTCATAGAACAGAATTTCTCTCTGGATCTGATCCATCTCAGCCAAGGTTGGATACATACATTGGTCACTTATGGATTCCTCCATTCCACCTCCCAGGCACTGCCGTGGCATCTGATTTTCAACTGCTTAATGCTCTACTGGTTCGGAAAGGAGCTTGAAACGCGGGTGGGTTCCGAACGCTTCCTGGAGATTTTACTATTCAGCATCTTCACCGGCGGCGTCATTTGGTCCTGCGTGCATTTTCTTACCGGCCAATACACGGGAGTTCTGGGGGCCTCTGCTGGCGTCTTCGGCATCATGTACATTTTCTGTCGGTATCGCTGGAACTCGCCGATGTCATTTCTATTTATCCCCATCCAATTCACCGGCCAGCAACTTTTATGGGTGTTGTTAGGTTTCCAGGCTTTCTTCCTTTTATTCGCTGAGATCCCCGGAACTGCGGGCGCTGCAACCGCCTACTCAGCCCACTTGGGCGGTATGCTCGGTGCATTCGTGTACGAAAGGAAACTGATGGGCATTTCCACCCTGACTGATTTCTTCCGCCGGCTCACTGCCGGTCAGGCTACCATGGAAATGCCAAAATGGACAAAGCGGGCAGAGGCTGCCAAATCGCGGACCGGCAAGCGCTTCAAGGTCAACACCACTGATCGCCCGGCCATGAAAAAGGAAGTCGACCGGATCCTGGACAAGATCAATTCCAACGGATTTGGCGCCCTCACGGACGAGGAAAAGAAGCTTCTGGATAACGCCAAAGATCTGCTTTGACTGACGATGTTTTCGACAGGCAAGATGCCTCTCGTCCAGTTGAACATTCCGCCGAAAGGATGACAGGCATCCTGCCTGTCAACGACGGTGCTGTTACTTTTTCTTCAAGTAGTTGGTAATTACCGGGTCGCGGCGGATCTCACCTTTTCCGCAGGAACAATTATCACTGCACTTACCGCTGTTACGCATCGAGCAGAACAAACGCCGCCCAAGATAAAGGAGAACCAACAGGACAATTCCATAAATAACAATATGTTCAAATGACGTGGGCATGATAATTTAAGCAAATCCGAGTAGTTGTCCGCCTTGGTAAACAAGGAAAGCGGTTATCCAGGCGAAAGCAAACATATAGCAGAACTGGAAGATCGGCCACCGCCAGCTCTGTGTTTCCCTCCGTACAACGGCAATGGTACTGATACACTGCAGGGCGAACACAAAGAATACCAGAACACTTGTGCAGGTCAGTGGAGTAAAGAGCTGGGATCCATCCTCCCGTTTGGATCCACGAAAGGCTGCAACAAGGGAATCACTCTCTTCTTCGTCGACACGGTAGATGATGGCCATGGTAGAAACGAATACCTCTCGGGCAGCAAATGAAGAAATGAGTCCCATGGTGATTCTCCAATCGTATCCGAGGGGACGGAAAACCGGCTCCAGTCCGTGACCCAGCATACCGGCGAAGCTCTTTCCCACACCCGCATCCGATTCGATCACAAGCTCCTGACCAGATTGATCCATTGGGAGAATCTGTTCATTCTCAGTATTTGGATAGTTCATCATGAACCATAGAAGAATCGATAATGCAAAAATGATGGTTCCAGCCCGTTTCAGAAACATCCATGAACGATCAAACATCTCATGAAAGATGCTTTCCCATCTGGGCAATCTGTATGGAGGTAGCTCCATCACCATTGTCGGGCTGGGTCCCTTGAGTAAGGTCTTGCGGAATATCCAGGCAAACACCAGTGCCACAATCGTTCCGAGGAAATAGAGAATAAGAAGAATCAGGCTCTTCGTTAATGCATGTCCGGGACCGGTTGGTAACATCGCCGCAATCATCACCAAGTAAACCGGCAGGCGCGCTGAACAGGTCATGAATGGTGCAACCAGAATCGTCACCAGACGATCTTTTGGCGATTCGATGGTGCGGGTAGCCATAATGCCCGGAACCGCACAGGCGTAGGAACTCAACAAAGGAATAAAAGATCGGCCATGCAGCCCCACTCGGTTCATCAAGCGGTCGAGAATGAAAGCCGCCCTGGCCATGTAGCCTGTCGACTCCAGCATCGCTATAAAGAAAAACAAGAAAAGGATCTGCGGAAGAAATACCACTATCCCTCCAACTCCGCCAAATATTCCGTCCACGACAAGACTCCTGAGCTGACCCTCAGGCAACAAGGCACCCGCGTTTGCTCCAGTCCACGCGATTAATCCATCCAAGGCTTCCATGAACGGCACCGCCACGGTGAAAATGCAGTAGAACAGTGCACCCATCACGAGAGCCAATACAGGAAATCCGATCCATGGATGCAGGAGGAAATCGTCAGCCCTCTCCGATAGTGTCGGTTTGTTCGGATTGAACCGCTTGACCGAATGATGCATCAACTCACCAATCCATGCATATCGTGCGGTGATCCAGTCACTGCGCCATCCAGGAACTTCCCGGTCGAATCGCTGCTGCCAGAGAAGGACCCGCGTCCAAATCGGACCCCCAAAGCCAGGATCTTCATCACAGGATAACATCAGTCGTGCTTCACCCCGGGATAGTAAGGTGTTGCCACTTTCCCGGTGTGGTAAAACCGGTAACAGATCATCAACCGCCTCGGAGATCAGATGCGGCTTGTCCATTTTCAAGGTGGGAACCGGTAATGGATGCTGACTCAGAGCCAATCTCACTTCCATGATCCCTTTTCCATGCGATGCTTCACAGGGAATGACCGGCACACCCAATCGTTTTTCCAACTGCTCTACATCGATCCGGATTCCCCGACTGGATGCAACATCCATCATGTTCAAAGCTACAACCGTCGGCAGGCCCAACTCAATAACCTGAGTCGCCATGTACAGATTTCGCTCCAGATTGCTGGCATCCACGCAACAAACCACGGCAGTTGGTTCCGGCAAAACCGGTATTCTACCCAACAATGCCTCCACAAGGATTTTCTCATCCGGCGACCGCGCGTTCAGGCTGTAACTACCTGGCAAATCCAGAATCCGTACCGGATGTCCATGCTGCGAGTAAAATGTGCCCTCTTTCCATTCGACCGTTACACCAGGATAGTTCCCCACCTTCTGGCGCAATCCTGTTAATGCATTGAAAAGGGTGGTCTTCCCGGAATTCGGGTTCCCGACCAATGCCACAAATGGAGGATCTGTTTTCAACGGTCCCTATCTAATTGAAACACGGATACTGGCTGCTTCCTGGGCGCGCAAGGATAGATGAAAACCACGCATTTCCACTTCCAGTGGACCCCCCAGAGGTGCCCGACGAACAAAACGGATCTGCGTCCCCGGCAACAACCCCATCTCCATCAATCGCAAGGACTCACGGCCTTCCATCCCGAGGTCTTTTACTACCCCGCGCTGGCCTGTTCGCATGTCCTTTAACTTGACGTGTTTTTCCATCCGACTGCAACATCCACCACTTCTTCCTGTCCGTCAATCTCTTATTGAGACTGATTCCCATCTGCGCTGTATTCTGTCAATAAAATCGCGTAGAATTGCATCTTATCCTCATCGACTGATTCATTTTAAAGCCATTTGAGAAGTGATTCAAGGTCGACATAATACTTTTAAATTATGCAAAATAATATTGCATTAACCTGTTGTACAAGATAGTCTGATCAGCTGAAATAAGATGTTGAAAATCAACCAACAGGAATTGGCAAAATTACTGAATTTGTCACAGACGACAATTTCCCGTTCACTGGCGAATCATCCTGCAATTAATGCCGAAACGAAGGCTCTTGTTCTAGAAACAGCGGCCAAGATGGGTTATAGCCAGCGGATCAAAAGATCTTCTTCACAAGGCAATGAGGACCAGCCCGGAATTATTGGGGTGCTGATTTCAATGCCAAAACGATATAGTGGGCCTTCGGAAACATTTCAGGAAGTCCTTCGGGGCATCGCCGATAAAAGTTCCTTTCACGATTCGATTCTAGATGTCGTCTATCATGATCCGGCGATGAATAACACCGCACAGCTGATCAGAAGAATAAAGAATGCCAAGTGGCGGGGTGTCATTCTGATCTATCCAATTGAACACGCCTTGGCTCATGAGATTGCACACCAGGCTGCTTGCGTTTCTATTGTTGAAAATTATCGGCACGCCTTGATCGATAGCGTGGATGTAGACCAGTCGGATGGCATCATTTCACTGGTCAATAAACTGCATGAAATGGGCCACCAGAAAATTGCCTTCGTCACGTGGGTCTACAGTGTTCCCACACCATGGGTTATGAATCGCTTTGGCAGCTATGTAGAAGGTCTTTACTGTTGTAATCTTGAATTTAATCCCGATCTGGCAATCAACATCAGGCCGAATGAGAGTCTGGAGCCATGGGAATGTGCTGACAAGGTTGAGGAATTGGTTAAACAGGGTGTCACCGCAGTGATCTGTCCGGCTGACCACCAAGCCTATCAACTCATGCTGGATCTGGAAAAAAAGGGAATCCGTGTTCCGGAAGATGTTTCCCTGACTGGATTTGATGGGATCCCTCCTCCACTTCGAGTCAAGCAACTGGCCACAGTAAAAGTTCCTTACGAGGAACTTGGTCGGTCTGCCGTTCATCAGTTATTGAGAAGAATGGAACAACCTACTGCGCCCAGACGCCATATTCTTGTCGATGGTAAAGTAGTGGATGGTCTCACCATCCGAAAATTGGATGCTTAACTCAAATACGTATTTTCTATCGCGATTAATTAAGCAGGTTTAGTTTTCCAGAATTTCTACCTCGTATCCATCAGGATCCGTCAGGAAAGCCATTTTCAGACCTCCGCTGGAGAAGGTTTCTTTCCAGTCGCCCGGCCAGATCTCGAATCCCTTTGCCTCAAGTTGGCCACAGTACTCAATGATGTCATCGACTCCAATGCAGGTGTGCATCAGGTCCTCTGGAAACTCGACTTTGTAATCGGGGGAATAAGTCAGTTCCAGCATATGGGCGTTTCCTGGCAATGCCAAATGAACGATCTGGTTGCCGGCGGGACTTTTGTCGCTGCGCTTGTGCACCAAAAATCCACAAGTATCACAGTACCAGTTAATTGACTTTTCCAGGTCGCTTACACGAATTCGGGTATGGAGGAATTTAACGGACATATTGTTCCCTTGTTTTGATTAAAACATGCCGGATTTCTTCACGGCTTCGCTAAGTTCAGTTTGGAACTCCTGCAAATCTTCCTGTGACGGGCGATAATTCGGATCCTTCGCATTCAATGAGAGCTGTCCCGTTTGATCCAGATGCCACTGGGCACTCATCCCGTCACTAAAGGTAACCTGCCCACTCACCAGCGCATCTGGTCGGTTGATTTTATCCAGGGATACACTCACCTTGCCAGGAACCCCACTACTCGGATCCATTGTCGCAGCTTTCGGTTCATCGAAGGTGGGTCCTTCGGACTTCAATTCCAAATCCAGATCATCCACTAGAAATCGGACATCCATATACGTCATCCGAATTTCAAAATCATTCTCCAGTTGCTTCTGGATATCGGACAAGCTCAATCCTTCGTTGATCCAATTGGCGACCGTCGCCCTTTGCTCTTCACTCAATTGCATGATTCCAGCGTGAAGATTCTTTTCCCAGTGGCAACTGTCTTGTCAAAATTACTGCCTGTTTCCACGCAATTGACGGACAAGATAATCGATCGTGCTGCGGACCTTGGTATCCTGCTCCATCATGTTCTCAACCGTCTTGACCGCATGGATCACTGTTCCGTGATCGCGACCACCGAATGCTTCGCCAATTTCCTTCAAGGGATGATGGGTCAGCAAACGGCTCAGGTACATGGCAACTTGACGAGGAAAAGCAATGTGGCTGGGGCGGCGGCGATTTTGCATATCACTCATCCGCAGGTCATACATTTCCGTCACCTTACGCTGGATGCGTTCCATGGTGATCTGATTCTGTACTTCTTCCTGCAGGATATCACGCACCAAGTCTTCTGCCTTGCGGATATTGACTGGTTCGCGAATCAAACGAGCGTAGGTACCAACCTTTATCAGGGCGCCTTCAAGACGACGGACATTACGAGTGATCCGGCTGGCCAGAAATTCCAGAACTTCCTGAGACAACAGGTCAAAACCCATGGAAAGCGCTTTCTTTTTCAGGATAGCAGTCCGGGTCTCAAGGTCGGGTGGCTGAATGTCCGTCACCATTCCCCATTGGAAACGGCTCACTAAACGACATTCCAGTTTATTAATCTCACTGGCTGGACGATCACTGGACAAGCAAAGCTGGCGCTGGCTTTCAAAGAGCTCATTAAATGTGTGGAAGAATTCTTCCTGAGTACGCTCTTTGCCTTCAAGGAACTGAATGTCATCAATCAACAGGACATCCACTTTCCTGTATAGCCTGCGGAAGGAATCCAGAGTGTTTTCACGGATTGCCCGAAGGAAATTGTTGGTGAACTTCTCACATGACATGTACACCACCTTGGCATCCGGATTGCTGGTCTGGATCGTACGAGCGATTGCATGCATCAGGTGCGTCTTGCCCAGACCGGTGTCTCCATAAACAAACAAGGGATTGTACGCGCTACCAGGAGAAGCAGCAACTGCAGTGGCAGCTGCATGGGCCAATTGGTTACTTGGACCGACAATAAAGTTGTCGAAAGTATTCCTCGGATTCAGGTAAGCTGTCCTCTGCTGCCCCTGCATGTGACCACGTTCTACCATTCTGGATGGTTGCCGGGTTATCGTCTGGCGCACTGGCTCCCTGTTTGGCTGAGAATTCACACCCGTGGAACGGTCCTGGGTTTGCGTGGATATACGGATCATTACTTCCTCACCAGCAATGGTTGAAGCCTTCTCACGTATCAAATCGAGATAGTTGTCTTCCAACCAGATGCGGGAAAATTCGCTGGAGGTCCGTAGCTCCAGTGTGCCTGTCTCATCAGCTACCGCCTCAATAGATTCAAACCAGTTTGTATATATGTCCAGGGAAAGACTGTTTCGGAAGTCTTCCAGAATAGATGTCCATAGGGATTGGGTTGTATTTGAAAAGGCCATTTCAGTTAAAGCGGCAATTTATTCACACCTGTACACCTAATCCAACGGTATGGCTGTTGATAAAGGGCTCAGATTCACTAAATGCTTCTTTATCAATGATCTCGGTCATCATAGCTGGCAAGCTGATTCCGTTGATCGGATTAGGTGATGGGTTCATAAGTTGCTGATAGTCAATAAATTATAGATTAAATAAGACACAAGTGCCTCAATTGGTAAATTTTAGAAGAACAAAGAGCGGCGGGGTGAAGCTGAATGGAACCGCTAATGTGAAGAAGAGCTTTTTCGACGATGGGAATCATTTCAAGACATAGTTCTCCACAAGTTATTAACATCGCATTAACCAATAACTTTTGTAACAAAAATATTGAAAAAAAGTTACGGGCCGTCCAGCCGCTTAACCACTGGACTCGAGCAATTTTGACGGGGAAAATCATGACTGATCTCCCGCCATAAAAGCGATTAAACGATCATTAAAATCTTGTGCGGAATCATGTCCGATTTGTTTAAGTGCCTCGACCATCGCAGCAACTTCAACCAAACGAGCCAAATCCCTCCCCGGTCGAACCGGTAAAATGATATGAGGAATCCGAATTCCCAGGATATCGAAATAATCGTGTTCCAACCCAGTCCGTTCCTCATCCATCCCGTGTTTCCATTCTTCAAAGGTAATCACAAGGTTGATTTCCTTCTCCAAGCGAACGGAACGGATTCCGAACAATTCACTGATATTCACAATGCCAAGCCCACGACATTCCATATAGCCACGATTCAAGGCACTGCTTTTTCCCATCAGATGCTTTTCGCTCTCCAATGTGATGTAAACCAGATCATCGGCAACAAGGCTATGTCCTCGCTCAATCAACGCCAGGGCACATTCACTTTTCCCTACCCCGCTTTTTCCCCGGATCAGGGTTCCGATGCCTTTCACGTCCATCAGCGTACCGTGCTCAGCCACTCTTGGTGCAAATAATTCCTCAAGCAGGAGCATTACCTGTGCGGAAAAATCCTTTGAAGTCAGCGGTGTCCGAAAAAGCGGCGTACCGCTTTCCTCAGCAATCTTTTCCATCGCCGGAGTTGGCAGAAGATTTCTGGAAACAACGATACAGGGAACGTGCCTATCCACCATGCGGGTCATCACATCAAGCTGCCGGCTCGCCGGAAGCTCCCTCATGTAAGCCATCTCACCCGCTCCAAACAACTGCATCCGTTTTGCACCGAAGTTTTTAAAAAAACCAACCAGTGCCAAAGCCGGACGATTGATGGTCTTATCCTTGATGGTTCTTGAAATACCTTTTTCTCCACAGATCAGCGTTAGGTTCAAAGAGTCGTCAGCAGCTTCCACCAATTTCTTGACGGATACACTATCCACAACTTTGGGTTGAGCTCTAAGGGGCATGACGATCGATATTGTAAGAAATCAGCCTTTGTTTAAAGCGTAAAATCCTCACCAAGGTAAAAACGTCGACTATTTGCATCCTTAATCAGGGATTCACTATCCCCTTCCGCCAGAACTTTTCCATCATGCAGCAGGTACGCCCGATCCACAATTTTCAGGGTTTCCCGGACATTGTGATCTGTAATTAGAACACCGATACCCTTGTCCTTCAACGCCAGGACAATCTTCTGGACTTCCGCTACACTAATGGGATCCACACCACTGAATGGTTCATCCATCAAGAGGAATCGGGGTTCCGTCAGCAAAGCCCGTGCGATTTCCAGACGCCGTCTTTCTCCCCCACTCAAAGTATAAGCAGGTTGCTTGGCCACACCTTCGAGGCCAAGCTCGTTCAAAAGAGATGCCACACGCTCCTTTCTCTGTTTGCGGGAAATCGGTAGTGATTCAGCAATACAAGTCAGGTTGTTCCTCACGGATAATTTTCGAAAGACAGAAGGCTCTTGTGGAAGATAACCAATCCCCATCCTGGCACGACGATACATCGGGAGTCCTGTTATGGTTTCGCCATTTACAAATACATTTCCGGCGGTGGCAGGAATTAAACCAACTATAATATAGAATGAAGTGGTTTTTCCTGCCCCGTTCGGACCCAGTAAACCGACAATTTCCCCGGCGAAAACTTTCAGGTCAACGCCCCGGACAACGTCCCGTTTTCCGTACCGTTTAACCAGTCCCTCAGTGGAGATGAAATGGCGTTCGTTTTCAGGGGTTTGTGACATCTTCGCCTTTCGCTTCATCAGTTTCGGTCGGAGTTACCTCTTCTACAGCATCCAGATCAATTTGATCATCCACCGTGATACTCTCCTCTTCCTGGTCAAAGCCCAGATCCGGCATGGAACCCAATCTTACTACTGAGCGGCTTGGCTGATCCTTTGGGGCATTCGGATCCGGTACAGATTCAAACTTCTTTTCTCCTCTGTGTAAGACAAATTGAAAACCTTCCACCTCAACCTCATCATCCACTATCTTCGGATTGTCCGACAAGACAACCGTTCCAGCTTTGGGATTCACATCCGCACGACCCGCAAAGGCACTTCTCCCAGCCTGATTTATCTCAACGTTTCCGCTGGCCACAATCTGCTCAATCGCTCCAATATTTCCAATCATTGCTCCCTCAGGGCCTTCACGAAAGGAAGTCACTGTCAGTTCATCACAGCGGATTTCCAAATTGGTGCCTTTAACAAGAACCTCGCCGGTGAAATAGAAATAATTCTTCTTGGGCGTGCCCTGCATTTCCAGATGCAAACTGGTTATCACTGTAGTCTGGACAGGCTTCTTTTCTTCCGCACCAAATACGGGATGAATCAAGCCGGTCAAAAAGAATATGGCAGCTAATATCTGCCTTGTTGAATGTAAATTGCCCATTAATCGAGAATATCAACTGTTCCAGCAAAGGATACACGAACGGATTCCCTGACAACGATTTTCCGTTCCAATCCTTCCCATAACCAATTTCGGCCCTGAATCTCATATCCCGGACCCACAACAAACAAAGAGGATTCACCCTCCGCTCTTGATTCCTTTAAATGAATAAGTGCCTTTGGACTTCTTATACGGTTTTCCACCTCCATGGCCTCATCTCCGGAAAAAACCACCAATTCCAATCCCTCCACCAAAGCTCTCTCCTCACTGTAGTAGTGGCCTTTCAACCCCCGCAGCTCCCATTTCTTGTACCCGTTCTCCCCAAACATCGGTAACCGGAAGTGCTGGATCGGTGCATCAGGTATCATCTGGGCCAGCAGGGTCCATGTCCCCGTCATCAGCGCAATGCCAACGAAAAACCACTTATTTGGACGGATACTGTGAAGAACTCGAATCATCAAGAGATCCACTCAACCACTGTTTGGACGAGCTTTTCAATCCCTTTACTCACTTCGAGTACATTTTGTCCCAACATGTAGGCAGGTGTTGAAACAACTTTTCGATCCGTATCGGTATGGATTTCAGTAACTCCACAATTGATGTGAACCGCTCCGCAGGACTCGATCGCGGCCGCCGTATCGGCATCAGTACCGATGGTTACTTCCACGCCAGTCTTACCCAGAATCTGGGCTCCCACCGCAGGGGAAATACAAATAAGTCCGATCGGCTTATCCGCCTCGTACATCGCCTCAACCAGCCTTCGCACTTCCGGATCGACTTCACTCTCTGGACCTTCAACTGCAAATCCACTGAAATTTTTCGCTGCGCCAAATCCACCCGGCACAACCAACGCATCGAGCTCTTGAGCCTCAATCGTTGCCAGATCACGCACATTGCCACGGGCGATTCGTGCTGATTCCACAAGGACGTTTCTCTCCTCGTCGGCCACTTCCATGGTCAAATGGTTGATCACATGAAACTGCGGCTTGTTCGGTGCCATACAAACCGCTTCCGCACCGTTCTTTTCGATAGCCAGCAATGTTAAAACAGCTTCATGGATCTCGGCTCCATCGAAGACGCCACATCCGGCCAATAATACACCTACTCTTTTCATGAATGTTCCTTTCAATTAAAAACTGGAGTCATCGTAATCGGGTCAACCGCTAAGCTCAACTTAAATGCAGGCAAATTCCATGCTTTACAGTGCTTATCCCCAAGTCATCCTGTCTAAAGGAAATAGCCCCATAATTCGAATGGATATCTTACACGCATATTGGCGCATGGACTACGTGACATCGGATGCTGATCCCGTCGATGGAATTGAAAGTCCTTTCACGGAATTACCCAAGCTCGGAGACGACCGCAAGGCCCTGATTGTCCACAGGGCCAGGCATCATTATATTCTCCTCAACCGATATCCTTACAATCCGGGTCACTT
>JAUVDD010000063.1 GCA_030595525.1 Puniceicoccales bacterium | reverse complement strand
GTCAAATCCTGCCAATTGGCCCAGCGGGCGTTGATGGATGCCACAATTGTGTAACGCGGGTGCTTCGAATGCGGTCTGGTGTCCGGATAATAAACCGAAAAAGTCCTGCTACTGCTGCGCATTCGGGTCAATTCCTCCGTGGTAAAGGTCGGCGATTCTGAGGTGAAAACCAAATCCCCGATATTCGGGATATTTTCACCTTCCCTTATTCCCATGTATACCTGGCAGGAACTTGTGTTCACCCGGACGGATTTTATTTCCGAAATATATTCCGGTCGGAATCGCTCCGGACCAACCAACTCAAGAACCGTGCTTTTTAAATTGGCATTGGAAAGGACTGCCTCGCAACGAATGGTTCTAGGCTCAAAGGATTCACCGCTGTTCTGGCTCTGGGCGATCAGTCCGGTTACCACAGAATGTCCATCCGCGCTGGTTTCTGTGAAAATCTCCTTCACCAAGGCACATTTTCTTAACTCCACTCCGTTGCGGCGCAGCTCATTAGTCATTTCCCTGATCAGTTGATCGGTGCCTCCTTTATAAATGAAGACCCCATGGCTCATGAAATTGGAGAATACGATGCCATAGGCGATTGCCGGATCATCCATTCCGGATCCATTGGCATAGGAAATCGGTTCCAATAACAGCCGGTGGACATCATTCCTTCCAGGGAAAAACTCTTCGAACAGCTCTCCGGTGGTCTGGCGCTCGTCATCATAAAAGTTCATTTCCGACAAGCGCTTGAAAAAAGTATCCACCCGCTCCTTTTTGACACCAAAATTGTTCACAAGAATCCTGATAAAGTCGGCCTTATCAAATGTTGTCTGCAGATCCATCTGGGGATTTTTCACCCGGACATCCTTTAACTGCTCGATTTTGTCGGCAATTCCCCGGGTCCAGTATTTTCTGCAGGATTTGATCATCCCATAAGGAAACCCATGGAGGGAAATATCGAATATATGGCCACCGGGTCGACGAAACCAAGTCGCCAACCCTCCAAACTGGTAGTGATGTTCCAGCACCAGGACCTTCTGGCCTGCTTTTGCCAATACGTTCGCCGCCGTCAGGCCACCAATGCCGCTGCCAATGACAACCACATCATAGGACGTATCCACTCCAGCTAACCAATCTTTAGCCATACGCTTAGGCTTGGTATATCTATCCCTGCACTTCGCAATATAAATTAATATTTCGTAAACATCCTTGACGGTTTCCAAACGAGCCTCTTTACGTGTCCACGTTCGCACTTTCTTTTAAGGTGGGAAATCTAAATATCACAAAAACAATGGCCTACAAACTGTATATCCCAGGACCAGTCGAGGTTTCTGAAAAAACCTACAAGGCAATGACCACGCACGTTTTCGGGCATCGCAGCCCCGATTTCGTTGAGCTTTACCAGTCGGTCCAACCGGGCTTGCAGGAGCTCTTTTTTACGAAGGATCCGGTTTACATCTCCACCAGTTCCGCTTGGGGAGTGATGGAAGGCTCCATTCGGAACCTTGTCCAAAAGAAGGTACTCAACGTTTGTTCAGGCGCCTTTTCCGATAAATGGTTTGATGTTTCCAAGCGCTGCGGCAAAGAAGCCAAAGCCCTGCAATACGAATGGGGAACACCAGTTGATCCAGAAGATATTCGTCGCGAACTTTCCACTGGTGAGTTTGATGTCATTACCCTGATCCATAACGAAACTTCCACCGGGACAATGAATCCTCTGGCGGAAATCATGGCCGTCGTGAACGAATTCCCCGAAGTACGTTCCGTTGTCGATAGCGTGAGCTCATTCTCCGCCGTTAAGATTGAAAAGGACAAGCTGGGGATCGATGTTCTTCTGACTGGCAGTCAAAAGGCACTGGCCATGCCACCGGGAATGGCCCTGCTGTGTGTCTCCGAGAAAGCCCGCCAGCGCGCGGCAACCGCTAACGACCGCGGATATTACTTTGATTTTCTTGAATTCCACAAAAACCATGAAAAGGGAATGACTCCGTCCACACCGATCATTCCCCTGATCTTCGCTTTACGTTCAAAACTGGAAGACATTTTCGAGGAAGGACTGGAGGAGCGCTTCGCTCGCCATGAACACCTCAACCAGATGGTCCATGCATGGATTGACAAACATGGACTGGAAACTTTGCCTCCGCGTGCCTTTGCCTCCAAATCCCTCTCATGCGTCAAAAATAGGTATGAGTGGGACTTGCCTGCCATCATCAATCATCTAAAAACCAACTTCAATTGCGTTATTGATGGCGGGTATGGAAAAATCAAAGGTAAGACTTTTCGCATCTCCAACATGGGTGACGAAACTGAAGAAACCATGAAGGAGCTGCTGAACAACTTGGATCAGACTCTGGAGGCTCTCAATTACATCAATTAATTTAACATCAACAGAAAACACATTTTGTCAGACACATTGAAGACCCTTATAATCGCCGAGAAACCAAGCGTTGCCCAGGATATTTCCAAGGCGCTCGGCCAATTCACGAAAACAGATACCGGTTTCGAAAATGACGAATACGTCATTAGCGCTGCCGTTGGCCACCTTGTTGAACTCTTCATGCCCGAGGATATCAACAAGAAGGAGTATGGATTCTGGAGGCTTGGTAGCCTGCCGATTATCCCGGAACAATTCAAACTCAAGGCCATCAGCGACAAGCGTAGTAAGGAGCGATTAACCGCTCTTAAAAAGCTGATGAAGCGCAAGGATGTCAGTGAAATATATAATGCTTGTGACGCCGGCCGTGAAGGGGAATTGATTTTCACCTACATCTACGAGTTGGCTAAGTGCAAAAAGCCTTTCAAGCGCGTTTGGATGCAATCCATGACCAAGCAGTCTATCCTGGATGCGTTCAAAAACTTGCGCGAACCAGAACAAATGCAGGGACTAAAGGATGCCGCCCGGAGTCGTTCGGAGGCGGACTGGCTGATCGGTATCAATGGTACACGGGCCGTGACCAAGCGCATGTTCGGTCGCAGCAAGGGTGTTGCCACGGTGGGACGGGTCCAGACACCTACTCTATCCATTATTTTGGAAAGGGAGTTGATTATCCGAAATTTCCAACCACGTACGTTTTGGAAAATCGAGGGTCAATTCAGCATCGCTGAGGGAAGCTATAATGGTTTCCTGCAACGCGAGGACAAAATCAACAAGGAGAAGAATCCCGACGATAAAACGGATCGTTTCTGGGAATCAGGAAAAGCCGAAGAGCTGCTCTCACGATTAAATGTTGCCAAAGTCGCGTTGGCATCAGACGAGAAGAAAAGAACCCGCAAATCAAGTGGTCGCTTGTACGACCTGACTTCCCTCCAGAGGGAAGCCAATGGACGCTATGGATACTCGGCAGCTCGTACATTGCAAATCGCCCAGAGCCTCTATGAGCGACACAAGTTGCTCACTTATCCTCGTACGGATAGCCGGGCCCTGCCGGAGGATTACCTCGGGACCGTCAAATCAACCCTCTCCCGGATGCAAGGTCCCATCGGTGTCCATGCCGCCACCGTTCTCAACAATGACTGGGTGAAACCGGATAAACGCATTTTCAATAACAAGCAGATCAGTGATCACTTCGCGGTCATTCCAACAGGTGAGGAACCCAATCGCCTCGGTCCGGAGGAATCCCGTATCTTCGAGATGGTTTGCCAGCGTTTTGTTTCGGTATTCTTCCCACCTGCGGAATTTGACGTCACCACGCGGATTACCGTGGTTGATGAATTAAAATTCAAGACAGAGGGTAAGGTCCTGGTAAAACCGGGCTACTTGGAGGTCTACGGAAAAGCTGGAACAACCAGCGAAATGCCGGCGTTAACGGAAGCAGACAAATCTCCCTCCTGGTTGGAAGTGGAAGATCCTGATCCGTCCGCGTTCAAGGCCCAGCCAAGTGCACTTGAATTACAGGAAGAAACCACCAAGCCACCCGCTCATTTCACGGAAGCCACATTGCTTTCGGCAATGGAAGGTGCTGGTAAATTGGTCGAGGATGATGACTTGGCTGACGCCATGAAGGAGAAAGGCCTCGGAACACCGGCAACCCGGGCCAGTGTCATCGACCACTTGGCCAGGGAAAAATATATCGAGCGCGAAGGCCGTAATCTGCTGGTCACCGCCAAGGCTGAAAACCTCTTTGAGTTCCTGACCGCAGTTAAAGCTGAAGCCCTTACTCGTCCAGATCTCACAGGTGAGTGGGAATACCGGCTCCGTCACATGGAAACCAATGAGATTACCCGGGAAAAGTTTATGTCCGGGATCATTGATTTGACCAAGACCATCGTCGAAAGCATCAAGACCTTTGACGAGGATCTTTCAACATCACCCGATTCTTCGATTATTTCTCCAACCGATGACAAGCCGATGAAGGCATTACTTCGTGCTTATAAATCACAGGACGAAGAGCTTACTATCTACAAGACCATCGGTAATCGGAAATTCTCTGAAGAAGAGATTCAAACTTTGGTCAGCAATCGCCTGATCGGGCCGCTTGATGGATTCCGTTCAAAGGCTGGCAAGCCCTATTCTGCCATCATTCGCCTGGATGCCATGAACAAGATCGGCTTCGATTTTGGTGATAATGGCAATGGCAACGGGGAAGAAGAAAACCTGAATATTGCAGAGCTCCCGGTCGTCGGCATCTTCAAGGAGTCCGGATCAACAGTTTACGAGACCCCGAAGGCCTACGCCTGTGAGCGAAGCCTGCAAAATGAACCGGGTGACAATTTCCGGCTGTCGAGAACGATGCTTGCAAAAACGCTTCCCAAGGAGGAAGTGGCAAAGCTGTTGGAAGAAGGTAAGACCGGGCTCATCAAGGGCTTTGTTTCCAAGCGTACCGGAAGACCGTTCGATGCATTCCTGATCCTTAAGAAGGGTGGCAATATCGGTTTCGAATTCCCGCCAAGGAAATTCCCTCCGAAGAAAAAGGCCGCCAAGAAGGACTAGGGGCTTTTTTCATCACGAAAAAGCATCAGGAGGATTTCCTTTTTCAGGAAAGCTGCCATACTTCACAGCATGGCAGAAATTAAAGTCTATTGCTATGTGAAGTGTGGGACTTGTCGCAAGGCACTGAAGTGGTTGCATGAGGAGGAAATTCCCTACAAGGAGTTACCTATTCGTGAAACACCGCCCAGTCTGGCAGAACTGAAGAAGGGTCTCAAAACAGAGGGCAATATCCGCAAGATCATCAATACATCCAGCAAGGATTATCGTGATCTTGGTTTGAAAGACAAGCTGGCCGACATGAAACCGGAGGATGTTTTCGCATTGCTTCAGAAGAATGGAAATCTCGTTAAGCGGCCCTTCGTCGTGGCCAATGGAATAGCATGGGCAGGCTTTAAGCCCGAAGTCTGGAAAGAACGCCTTTCTTCATAGAAGATGAGTAAGGCTCGTCCAACAGCCATCCGGTTGCGCGGGGTTCGACAGAATAATCTCAAGAACATCGACCTCGACCTGCCACTGGGGAAATTAATTGTCGTCACCGGACTCAGTGGTGCCGGCAAATCATCCCTCGTTTTCGATACTTTGCACGCCGAGGGCAATCGACGCTACGCGGAGACTTTCAGTCCCTACACCCGGCAGTTCATGGAGCTGATGGACCGTCCGGATGTAGATTCCATCGAAAACATCCGGCCCTCGATCGCCATCGAACAGGGAAACACGGTTAAGACCTCGCGTTCGACGGTCGGAACCATGACCGAACTCTGCGACTATTTCAAAGTCTGGTTTTCCCACGTGGCTGAATTGTTCGATCCGGATACCGGAGAGAAAATCACGGTGGATGACCCCCAGTCGATCTGGAGAAAGTCCCACAAATCATACAAGAACCAGACGGTCCTGATTACATTTAAAGTAGATCGTCCCGGCAAGCTGGCGTGGAAGACAATTCTGACATCAATCAGCAACCAGGGATATAATCGCTGTATCCTTGATGGGGAAATCCTTAAGATAGAAGATCTGCAGCAAAAGGACCTTCCATCGGATGCTGTACTTCAGGTGATTCAAGACAGGATTTCTTTAAAACCGAACTCTCGAAACCGCTTTATTGATTCTGCAAAATCAGCACTGCATTTCGGTGATGGCCAAATGGCCTTATTCTCCAACGATGGCGGATTTCTGGAGGAGTTTTGTGAAGGGTTACACCGTCCGGGAAGTGTTCGTCGTTTCCGGCAAGCCTCCCCCAACCTCTTCTCCTTCAATTCACCCGTTGGTGCCTGTCCCCAGTGCAGGGGATTTGGACGAATCATTGAAATCGATGATCGGCTGGTTATGCCGGATCACAACCTTTCCATCAAGGATGGCGTCATCAAGGCTTTCAGTGGTGCGGTCTACTCAGAAAGCCAGCGGGATTTAATCAAATCTTGCCGGAAAAAGAAAATCCCTACCAACCTGCCTTGGCTGGAAATGAGTAAAGCTCATCGGGAATTTGTGCTGGAAGGTGATCCAGAATACGGCAAATCGGGACAAAAATGGCCGAAGGCATGGTATGGTGTCAGGAGATTTTTCGATTGGTTGTTGGAAAATACATACAAAATGCATGTCCGGGTATTTCTTTCCCGGTATCGCTCCTACGTATCCTGTCCTTCCTGCGGAGGAAGTCGTCTTCAACCGGAAGCCCTATGTTGGAAATGGAACGGGTACACCTTGCCCGAGCTCTACCATTTGCCAATTAGGGATCTGAAGGCCCTGATGGTTGATTTTGCATCTGCAGATATTTCCGGAATTGGTTCAACCAGTGGCAAACCACAAGCTGATCTGGCATTGGAGGCTATTAATACACGTCTAAATTACCTCGATGCAGTCGGCCTATCCTACCTTTCATTAAATCGAACATCCCGATCCTTGTCGGGTGGAGAAACCCAGCGAGTAAACCTCACATCGTGCCTGGGAACAGCACTCGTAGACACCCTTTTCATCCTGGATGAACCATCCATCGGTTTGCACTGCCGGGATATTGATCGATTAATCAGCATTCTTCGACAACTGACGGATCAAGGGAATACAGTTGTGGTGGTCGAGCACGATGAAGCCATCATGGAAGCCGCCGACATGATTATCGAAGTTGGCCCGGAACCGGGCCACCGGGGCGGAAAGATTGTTTATTCCGGAACTGTGGAGGGTCTCCGCCGGCGAAAGACATCTCCAACTGGACAGTTTTTATCAGGCAATCGATCGATCAATCGACAGGGAGAACTCAGAAAAGTTAATAGGTCCACACCTCGATTGAAGATGCGGGGCATTCACAAACACAACCTGACTGGTCTGAATGTCGATATTCCATTACAACGAATGGTTGTTTTCAGCGGAGTCAGTGGATCCGGCAAATCGACGCTTCTCCACAACGGAATATACCAATGCTTGTTGGCACAGAGCGGGAGGTCATGTGAGGACCCCGCACGGATCAAGTCATTAACTTCCGATTTAAATTTCAACGAAATCCTGCTGGTGGACCAATCCCCGGTGAGTCGAACTCCCAGGTCCAATTCTGCGCTATTCTCCGGCGCATGGGAAGGTGTCCGGAAATTGTTCGCCAACACAGATGATGCGAAACAGGCCGGCATGACCGCTTCCTCTTTTTCATTCAATGCGGGCGATGGTCGCTGTCCTCAGTGCAAAGGTTTGGGATATGAACGGGTTGAGATGCAATTCATGGCCGATGTATTTGTTCCCTGTCCGGTCTGCGATGGTAAACAATTTACTGAGGAGGTCCTGGCCATTGAATGGAATGGTCATTCCATTCAGGAAATCCTCAAATTAACAATTAGTTCGGCTCTGGATGTATTCTCCGGGGAAAAGAGCATCGTTGGTAAGTTGTCTCCATTGAATGAGGTTGGCTTGGGATACCTTCCGCTTGGTCAGCCACTTAACACGCTGTCGGGGGGGGAATCGCAGCGACTTAAACTGGTTCGTTACCTGGGAAATCTGAAGAACCGGGACAATGCCTCGCTAATGCTTTTGGATGAGCCAACCACCGGGCTCCACAAGGCTGACATCGAGCGACTTCTGCAGGTCCTTCATTCCCTGGTCGAGGC
>JAUVDD010000320.1 GCA_030595525.1 Puniceicoccales bacterium | reverse complement strand
CATTCAGGTCCCGGGAAGGGGGCTGAATAATTCATCCATGAACCAACCAGATTGAGCTCTTTACGAGTAACCTGTTCAAACAGGGCTGCTTCAAATGTCACATCGTTGTGGGATGTACCTACCAGCAGTATTGATGCTCTGCCTTTGGCAACTTGTATCGCACTCTTCTTTGCGGGAAGTGAACCCGACGATTCAAATACGATATCGACTCCCTGCCCCGGAAGTGCCGCGCAGTAATCCTCGAGTGATTCATTGATCGGATTAATCGTTTTGGTTGCACCGTATTGGGTCGCCAGTGCTAATTTATCGTCCACCACATCGGATACAATCAGGTCTTTTACCCCCATTGCCTTGAAAATCTGGACTGCCAGCAGTCCTATGGTTCCTGCTCCGGTTACAACCACGCTCTGTCCCAGCAGATTGTCGAGACGCATGATCGGGTGCAGACAAACCGTAATCGGCTCGAGCAGAGCCGCCTTTTCAAAATCGAAACCTGAAGGAAGTCTCACCAGATTCCGTGCGGGAACCCGCACATATTCGGCAAATGATCCATGCTTTCTGGAGCCAATAAACGAATAGCCTTTGCAAAGTGAAAATAGTCCTTTTTGACACCAATCGCAATTATGGCATGGGCATAACGGTGCGGCTGAAACGGGTTGATCGATTTCCCAACCGTCAACACCTTCACCCAGCTCATCAATTGTACCGGAAAACTCATGTCCGAGAACCAGTCGATCCCATTTCTCGTTGTCATCCATGCCTCGGACGATGTCCGAACCGCAGATTCCTGTGGCTTTCACTTTGACAATGACCTCTCCCGGTTCGGGGATTGGTTTATCCATCTCAATGGTCTTAAAGACCTTCAGACCGTGGCGCATTAATGCTTTCATAGTATTTGGTATTTGAGATAATAATCGTTAGTCTCTGGGGAAATCGTTTCGGATGGCAGCTAAATCATCATAGCAGGATTCAATGCTCTCAAACAGTTTGAGATAGAGCGCATACATTCGGTCATAGTAGTCCTTCTTTGATGTGTCTGGTTGATGATTCCTTGAAATTTGTGACTTTTGAACAGCTGCGTCGAACGATGGGATCACCCCGGTTCCGACACCTGCAGCGATAGCGCTTCCCAACGGGGCGACATCCATGCTGCCAGGAATCTGGAATGGCTTGCCGATGATGTCTGCCATGAATTGTGTCCATACTCTACTGTTGGCACTGCCACCGGTCATGAACAACTCATTGATTTCAATTCCCGATTGTTCGACAATGTTGATTACATTCCTGGTTCCAAAGGCCATACCCTCCATCAGTATTCTGTAAATGTTCCCCGGTTTAATATCCGGATTCAAGCCAAACAGAACGCCGCGGGTATTGTTGTTGTTCAGTGGTGCCCGTTGACCTATCATATAAGGCAAAAAGAGTGAGGGTTGCTCTCGTACACCTGCCGCATCGGCCAGACGGTCCACTTCAGCCCAGGGGAGGTCGGGTGTAAATGTATCCTTGAACCACTTAAGGCCGGCTCCACCATAATCGACTCCACCTACCGTCAGCCAGTGATTGGGAATGATATGATGATAGTTAATCAATGACTTATTGAAATTTGGCTGATTGATACAGACACCCGCATTGGTAACGGTTCCGCCCGATACATACACCTCACCAGCTTTGTGGACACCTGCTCCCATGCCTGCCGCAACGTTGTCCATTGCCCCCGCAACCACAGGAGTTCCTTCTCTCAAACCCGTTTCAGCAGCAGCGTCTGCATTCACACTTCCAATCACATCCGAACATTGGTAAATGGGGGGAATGCGATCTCTGTCAAAACCCATCGCGTCGATCAGTTCATCAGACCATTCGCCGTTTGTCAGGTCAAACAGATGGCTCATACCCCCTTCAGAGATATCAGTAGAGGCAACACCTGTCAGTTTCCAGGCCATGTATCCATTCGCGTGGAAAAACCACCGTGCCTGATCATAGATTTCAGGCTCATTGTTTTTGATCCACAAGAGTTTGGGGCCAAAATTAGAGGCATCACAACGGTTGCCGTTGATTTCCCAAAGGCGATCTCCCAAGGTAGCTTCCATCCATTTCTGCTCCTGTGTTGCCCGTCGGTCCATCCAGATCAGGCCCGGACGCAAGCATTCTCCGGATTCGGAAACGGGTAATACTGCACTCGACATGGAATCGATTCCAATACCACCAATATCGCCAGGATTTATTCCACTTTTCTGTAGGATAGCTTTAACCGTATTGACGAATGCATACCACCACTGGTTGCCGTCCTGTTCGGCCCATCCATCATGAGGAAACTGAGTTTCATACGGAAGGGATGCGCTTGCAACTAGCTTTAAATCTTCATCATAAAGCGCTGTTTTGGTACTGGTAGTTCCTAAATCGACTGCTAAAAGGTATTTCATATGTAAAGCTTCTTAAGATCCGGGATTTCCCTGATCTTCCTCTATTAAATGGTTTATCGTGAAACAGATTACGGGAAGTCTTCTTTGTGTGATAACACTTCCGGTTGTTGTAATAAGGTTACTCCCTTTTCTGTGTTTTTTGAATCGACAGAAACAACTTAAGAATGGATATTCCTGACCTACTTCCTTTAACAAACCCATTTTCGATGGACGACGACTCCACCCAACAGAATCCCGAATTCATTTCCAAACAGGTAAATGAAAGCGATTATTTCTTCCTGGAAATGAATCCATCTGCTGAACAACCATTCGTGGTAACTTGTGGCGGCTTGGAGTATTGCAACCTCAATTACACGATTGAGCGGGACAAGTTCGAGTATTACGGTCTGGAATATATTGTCAGTGGCATGTGCCAGCTGACCCTCGCTAAGAAGACCTATCAATTAAAAGCAGGCAGTATTTTCTGCTATGGTCCCCGAACGGATCACAAGATAGAAAATAATGGCGATACCCATTTGGTGAAGTTCTTCGTCGATTTCAGGGGCCCTGCTGTCCGTAAATTCCTCGGAGAGCCCTTTTTCAAGAACGTTCGTCCCTACCAGATGCCCAATTTGCGCAGCATGCACGAATTGTTCCTCCAATTGCTGGAAACCGGCAAGGAAGGCGGCCGGAATGCCCAGAAAATCCT
>JAUVDD010000028.1 GCA_030595525.1 Puniceicoccales bacterium | reverse complement strand
AGGTGTTCAACCGATTGCCTCAATGGGGAATGATACGCCACTGGCGGTGCTGTCGAACCAATCGAAGCTGCTGTATCAGTACTTCAAGCAAATCTTCGCCCAGGTAACCAATCCTGCCCTGGATTGTATTCGTGAAGAACTGGTGACGGCAACCGAGACTTTCATTGGATCAGAAGGCAATTTACTGAAGCCCGGCCCGGAAAGTTGCCGGATGGTACGCTTGCAGAGTCCACTTATCGATAACAAGGCACTTGCCCAGTTTGAGGAAATTTCCCAGGAGGGATTCGTTTCGGCGACTCTGGATACACTTTTCTCTGTGGGTCAGGGAGGAGAAGGCTTGGGAAACGCATTGGAAAAGCTTTTTAAGTCTGCAGACGATGCGATTCTTAGTGGAGTCAATATTCTCATCCTTTCCGACAGGAATATTACCAAGAAAAAAGCCGCCATACCGACGCTCTTGGCAATGGGAGGTTTGCATCACCATTTGGTCCGGTCAGGAACACGTACCCGGGTATCCATTGTACTGGAGACAGGTGAGGCGCGTGAAGTGCATCACTTTGCGGTGCTTCTGGGATACGGCGCGGATGCAATAAATCCTTACATGGCCTTTGAATCGTTAAGCAAGATGATCGAGGATGATATGCTCGATATGGATCTCGATAAGGCGATTTATAATTACCTCAAAGGATCGATTAAGGGTGTCGTCAAAACGATGGCCAAAATGGGGATTTCCACTGTTGCATCCTATCGGGGGGCACAGATTTTCGAAGCGATCGGATTGAACACGAAACTTGTTAAGAAGTATTTCACCGGAACAGCCGGTCGCGTTGAAGGAGTCGGAATTGAGCAGGTTGCTGAAGAAACATTGATCCGTCATCGAAATGCTTTTCCGGACAGGCATAATGATGACGATGAGCAAGCCCTCGATCCGGGAGGCATGTACCAGTGGCGTAAGAACGGAGAGTATCACCTGTTTAATCCGCGCACCATCCATCTTTTGCAGAAAGCGGTTCGCACAGGCGATTATTCAACATTCAAGGAGTATTCTTCTGAAGTGAATGATCACAGTGAAAGTTTCAGCACTCTGCGTGGTCTGATGCGATTCAAGGATCGCCGTAAGTCAGTCTCAATTGACGAAGTCGAATCGGTTGAAGAGATCACCAAACGATTCAAAACAGGCGCCATGTCTTATGGCTCCATTTCCCAGGAAGCTCATGAAACATTGGCGATCGGGATGAATCGTGTAGGTGGTAAGTCCAACACTGGTGAAGGAGGGGAAGATCCTTCCCGATTCAAGCCAATGGCAAACGGAGACAGTAAACGATCATCGATCAAGCAGGTAGCCTCCGGTCGTTTTGGAGTGACGAGTGAATACCTCGTGAATTCCGACGAAATCCAAATTAAGATTTCTCAGGGTGCCAAGCCCGGTGAAGGCGGTGAATTGCCCGGATCCAAAGTTTATCCATGGGTAGCCAAGGTACGACATTCAACCCCGGGTGTTGGATTGGTTTCACCTCCTCCTCACCACGATATTTACTCAATTGAGGATTTGGCCGAATTGATCCATGATCTGAAAAATGCCAACCGCAACGCACGTATCAACGTGAAGCTGGTGGCGGAAGTCGGAGTCGGGACAATTGCTGCCGGTGTGGCCAAGGGGCACGCTGATGTGATTCTGATTTCCGGTCATGATGGCGGAACGGGTGCTTCTCCTGCTTCCTCAATTTATAACGCTGGTGCTCCGTGGGAGCTGGGGCTTGCTGAAACAAATCAGATTCTCCTGTTGAACGACCTTCGTAGCCGTGTTGTTCTGGAGACAGACGGTCAGTTGAAAACAGGTCGGGATGTTGCCATTGCCGCACTTCTTGGAGCTGAGGAATACGGATTTGCGACTGCACCACTAGTAACCATGGGTTGCTTGATGATGCGGGTTTGCCAGAAAAACACGTGTCCAGTTGGTGTTGCTACCCAGAATCCGCGGTTGCGGAAGAACTTCACTGGAAAACCTGAGCACGTAGTGAATTTCATGAAATTCATCGCGATGGAATTACGTGAAATCATGGCAGAGCTCGGATTTCGTACAATCAACGCAATGGTTGGTCATGTGGAGGTTCTCGACACACTGGAAGCTGTTGATCACTGGAAGGCCAAGGGAATTGACCTGACGAGTGTGTTCCATAAGCCGGATGTTGATGAAAATGTCGGTACTTATTGCCAGAAGAAACAAGATCACGGATTAGCCGCAGCGCTTGATGTGACTCATCTGCTTCACCTCTGCAAGCCCGCCATAGAGCGTGGCGAAAAGGTGAAAGTGGAATTACCAATCATCAATGTGAACCGTGTGGTTGGAACGATCACAGGTAGCGCGATCACCCGTGTTCATGGTGGCAAAGGATTACCGGAAGATACCGTTTGTTTGAAGTTTAACGGTAGTGCCGGCCAGTCGTTTGGAGCATTTACGCCACGTGGCATGACCTTCGTACTCGAAGGTGACGCCAATGACTATCTAGGAAAAGGCATGTCAGGATCGAAGGTCGTTGTTTACCCGCCACGAGGATCCAAGTTCAAGGCGGATGAACAAACTCTGATCGGAAACGTGGCCTTTTATGGTGCGACTGAAGGGGATGCCTTTATTAACGGCATTGCTGGAGAGCGCTTCTGCGTTCGGAATTCAGGCGTACGAGCGATTGTCGAGGGTGTTGGTGACCATGCCTGCGAATACATGACTGGTGGAGAAGTGGTTGTCATCGGAAGTACCGGACGAAACTTTGCAGCCGGTATGTCAGGTGGAACAGCATTTGTGCTCGATGAAAAGGGTGATTTCGATACCCTTCTCAATCACGACATGGTGAATCTCTATCGCCTCGTGGATTGCGATGAGGCCGAGATTAAGGCAGTTAAGGCACGAGTGGCAGAACATGTTTCTTACACCAAATCAGAACGTGGCCAGTGGGTCCTTGATAATTGGGACGAGCTGTTGCCGAAATTCGTGAAGGTAATGCCACGTGACTACGAGCGCATGTTAAACGCCTTTAAAAGGGTGGAAGAGCAGGGGCTCTCTGGAGATGAGGCGGCGATGGCTGCATTCGAAGCGAACTTGAACGACCTGGCACGTGTAGCCGGTAACTAACTACAATTGCGAAAGATAAATAATCATGGGAAAACCAACCGGATTTCTTGAAGTAGAACGGAAGACCATCTCGGAGAAAGATCCGAAAGAGCGGATCAAGCACTGGGGTGAGTTTAAAGTGCATCCTGAAGAGGAGCACCTTCGCAATCAGGGTTCGCGCTGCATGGACTGCGGAACACCATTCTGTCATACGGGACATCTTGTTTCCGGCATGGCCAGTGGTTGCCCGATTAACAACCTGATACCCGAGTTTAACGACCTTGTTTATCGCGGTCGCTGGAAAGAGGCATTGAACCGTCTCCAGAAAACAAACAATTTTCCGGAGTTTACGGGTCGTGTTTGTCCGGCACCATGTGAGGGATCCTGTGTGCTCGGAGTAATCGAGCTACCAGTAACCATTAAAAACATGGAATGTTCAATCATTGACCGTGGATGGGACGAAGGCTGGATGACTCCAAATCCTCCGAAGAACCGCACTGGTAAAACGGTTGCTGTGATTGGTTCAGGCCCTGCGGGTCTTGCCTGTGCGGACCAGTTGAACCAGGCAGGTCATGAGGTAACGGTTTATGAGCGTGCCGATCGCGTAGGTGGTTTGCTGATGTACGGTATTCCCAATATGAAGCTGGAGAAGAAGGAAGTTGTTCTTCGCCGAGTGGAATTGATGGAAGCTGAAGGCATCAGTTTTGTTACAGGATGCGAAATTGGTAAGGATGTTTCTTCTACGGATTTGAAGGAAAAATTCGATGCGGTAGTCTTCTGTACGGGAGCAACCAAGCCACGTGATTTACCGATTCCTGGACGGGAGTTTAGCGGAGTGCATTTCGCCATGGACTTCCTCACCGGAAACACGAAGCACATCCTCGATACTGAATTTGATGGATCTCTTCCTGTGATCAATGCCAAGGACAAGGATGTCGTGGTAATTGGTGGCGGTGATACGGGTACTGACTGTGTGGGTACATCGATTCGTCATGGTGCCAGGAATGTTGTTCAATTGGAGATTCTCCCCAAACCCCCTGAATCACGTCAGCCGAATAATCCATGGCCGGAATGGCCGAAAGTCTACAAGATGGACTATGGACAGGAAGAAGCTGCTGCTCTGCAAGGTGCGGATCCGCGCCAGTATCTGGTAATGACAGAACGCTTTATTGATGATGGAAAAGGGAATCTAACTGGATTAGAAATCATCGACGTAGAATGGGACAAGAACGAACAAGGTCAGTTTGTTCCAGTGAAGAAAGAAGGCACACGACGCACGATACCAGCTCAGTTGGTAACACTTGCGATGGGCTTCCTTGGACCGGACGAAACAGCAGGTGATCAGCTTGGACTGGAGACAGATCCCCGTTCGAATATTAAGGCTGATCATGGTCGGTTCACTACCAGTGTTGAAGGCGTCTATGCCGCAGGTGACTGCCGTCGCGGCCAGAGCCTGGTCGTCTGGGCGATCAATGAAGGACGTGGTGCGGCGCGTGAGGTCGATAATTACTTGATGGGTTCAACACAGCTTCCCTAAGGAACAAATCAATGGACTCTGGACTGTTTAGGATTCGCGGAGCTGTCCAACCCTATGATTGGGGTGGATACAGTTACATTCGAGCATTGCTTGGTGAATCCGGTACACCGGATAATCCGAGTGCTGAATACTGGTTGGGGACACATCCGAATGCTCCATCCAAGGCGGTTTTTCCTACCGGGGAGCAAGATCTTTCGGTGGTTCTCGAGAACATGGGACAACCACCCTTGTCCTTTCTGATGAAGATCCTTGATGTGCGGATGATGCTGTCTATTCAAGTGCATCCATCCATTCCACAGGCAGAAGAAGGTTACGCCCGGGAAGATGCAAAGGATATCCCTTTGAAAGCCGGCAAACGGACCTACAAGGATAAGAACCATAAACCAGAGCTTATGTTCGCCCTGAGCAAGTTCTGGATGCTTCATGGATTGCGTTCGGAGGCTGAACTGGAAATTGAGTTCAAAAATCGGCCGTCTTGTACTTCATTATTAGCGATCTTATCAAATAAAGGCCTCCGAGGGTTAGTATCCGCCGTTCTGGAACCAAACAATCCTGTGATAGAGACTGTGCTGAATAACTTGCTCGAGGAAATCGAATTAAGTGAGGAATCTTTCGGCAAGCTCAGTCCGGAATTCTGGATTCAGCGTTGGCTGGAGGATAATCCGGGCGTATTTACCGGTATTTTGATGATTTTCCTGATGAATATTATCGAGCTCCAACCGGGGGAAGCAGTGTATCAGCCTGATCGTTTATTGCATGCCTATCTGGAAGGGCAGAATGTCGAGATTATGGCTAATTCCGATAATGTACTGCGTGCTGGATTGACCAGTAAACATATCGATGCGGAAGAGCTTCTGAAGATAACAAATTTCGAGCCAACCGACCCATCCAAATTCAAGGTGAATGTCGATCGGGATGAAAATGGCATTCGCAGTTTCAATACACCGTTTAAGGACTTTCTCTTGAAGGAAATTGAGGTTCCTCCGAATTCTGAACGGAAAATGAAATCTGAGCGTTCCCAGATTCTTCTTTTCTTCACGGGTGAACAACTGGGTATTTCAACAGAGAATACGGATCTTAATCTAATCCCGGGAGAAGCCTGTTTCAGTCGTACCGGAAATGAGATTGTTTTCTCCAATCCGACAAATCGGACTGCTAAGGTTTTTATCGGATCGTGATTATCCGGATTAAGCTTTTGTAGACATCCGTTGCTCAAAAGTCAGGAAACTCTTGTGTCGTTTTTGCTGACGCGGCGTCAAGGGAGGTAAGTTTTCAATGGATACTTCCTTCGGGAATCTGGAGATTTCCGCTCCGGCTGCCTCTTTTAATTCCAGCCAGCGATCCCAATTCAGTTTTGGAGCGTGGGCGATGTGCCGGATCAAGCTTCTCCATTCAAGGCGAACTCTTTGAATATCTCCGTTACGCAATTCGGGATCCATCTTCATGAGCTCTTGTCGGACCCCAGGTTGGAAAAGTACTTCTGATGCGCCTTCCCCGTAAGTATTAGGCAGTCCCTTCGATAAGTATCCCGGATGGGTGACCAGACCAAAAGCTGCGTGACAAGCTGCACCCAATCGACTTGTGCTGGACTCATGTTCTCCAAACCGATGACCTGCACGCAGATTGGCAAGATCATGGATAATATCCTCGATTGCATAGGCTGGATCTTCCAGCGCTGCTGCAATGGCCAGTCCTTCACCGTAATTGAAAAAGCTGAACAGAATACCCCTTCGTGTCGGTGCCGCATATTTGTCAATCAGTCCAAGACTGAACCACAAATCTACCACTGTCTTGTTTGTCGAACCAGATTCCAAGCCATCCGACATAGATAGACTCAAGTCTGCTTCCATTGTTACAGTTCGTTCAATCGGATTTATCAAGGCACGATCAGAACTATCCAAATGTGCGTAAACAAGAGCTGTCTCGTAGTTAAGAACTGCATACAAAGTTCCATGCTTTTCCCTCCACGTATGAAAGGAACCTCCCTGTGTAATCCCAGGCAATTGTGGCAGCAGGCGTTTTTCTACTTGGTCGAGCGTCCATCCCATTCGTCTCCAACGTTTATTTTGTGAAGTAGTCACTGTTTTCAGCGACCGCAATAACCAGCGGTTTAAAACCAGTTCGCCTTCTGTCTCCTTGTTGCCGAATCGGGCGATTGGAACGAGTCTGCCGAATCGAGAACGTTTCCCCGGTTGCAGTTTGCACAAGGATCCATGTTCCAATCCGGTAAGGCATTCCGGAAGAGTGAGGGCATCTCTCCATTGCCCGTCTTTCAACAGTAAACAGGATCCAAGAGGGGCCGCCCTGGGAGTTTTCTTACGTTCCCAATCTCCATCTGGTGTTTGAAATTCCACTACATTTTGTGAGATTACTCTTGGACGGTTTATGTCAGCAACCGGACCACTGGCATAGAACTGGGATAAGCCAATCGGAATACGCTGGATGCTGAAAAGCCTTTTGATCATATCGCGGGCATGCTGACCCGGATCCTTGCTTGTTTCGATAGCGGTCTGCATCACGCCAATCAAACTAGGCCAATCAATTTGATTGGTCCGTCTTAAGCGAAGGGGGCGTGCCTCTTGCATCCTCGGTTTGCCGTGGGCTACCGCGATATAGCCGACTTTGTCCATGCCTCTTCGACCCGCTCGTCCGAACATTTGTAACAGTTCATCTGGTCGCACCTCGTGGACGCCGTCACGCGACCGGTATTCCCGATCGGTAACCAGTACCGATCTCATTGAAAAGTTGATGCCGGCAGCAAGTCCCATGGTTGCCACTACAACCCTGAGTTGTCCCGCCTTGGCGAGTGGCTCAATCAGGCCCGCTCTCTGACTGTAATCCAGTCCGCTGTGGTGGAAAGCGACCCGGGCCCGAAGCAGGCGCTTAAGGCCGTCTCCAGCCAGTTTCTCCTGTTCAGGCGTCAGGATCAGTGGATCTTCTTCCGGCAGCATCCTTGCAATATCATAAGCGAGATCCTCTGCTGCCTTTCTTCTTGGAGCAAAGGCCAGAAGTGGTGCCATTCCAGCCTTCAATACACGGGCAATTCCACGGGGCCAGAACCCCCTGACTGAAACCGGGATATTGTCCGGCAATCCTTCGATATGGATTTCATCCAGTGGAACAGGCCTTTTCTTATGAAGTACCAACTCAACTTTGCGACCGAGGCGTTTCAACCATTCAGCGACTTCATTGGGGTTTCCAACAGATCCACTCATCAGGAGCAGTTGTGTGCGAAGGGGAGCACAAGCTATGGATAATTCGTAATTTAAACCGCGTTGCAGGTCGGCCAGCATCTGGTATTCATCCACCACCAGCAGGTCAGGACCCTCGCCTCGAAGCAATCGACCTTTTTGTGTCTCCAAGGTTGCCACAAGAACCCTGGCATCGGGGTTTTCCGAACGATCCCCCGTAGCAATTCCAACATCCCAGCCCTTGCGACTCCATTCCAACCTCTTGTCATTGGCAAGTGCGCGAGTGGGAACTGTGTAGATGGCCTTTCCTTCAAATCCGTTCTCAATCAATAACTCGAAGATATAGGTTTTTCCTGCTCCAGTCGGAGCAGCAACAATCACATCCCGTTTCGCCTGGAGTGCACGTATTGCCTGCTGTTGCCACAAATCAGGCAACTTCAACTGTGTCTCCAGAGCTGACATTCTACCACTTCGGGCAGGCTTCAATGAGCATGCGTGTATACTCGTGCTGCGGATTTTGAAACAGTTCTTTGCTGGTTTGCCACTCGACCGCCTGGCCATTCTGTAAAACCAGGATGCGGTCCGACATTTGTTGGACCACCGCAAGATCGTGGGAAATGAACAACAAAGTAACTCCGCGACTCTGCTTTAACTCATCCAGTAATTTCAACAATTGTGCCTGAATTGAGACATCCAGTGCACTTACGGGCTCATCACAAATCAACAACTCTGGTCCAACGGCCAGTGCCCTGGCTAGCAACAGACGTTGCCGTTGTCCGCCACTTAGTTCGGATGGGTAGCGTTCCAAAATCGTTTTTGAAAGATGAACAGAATCCAACAACTCATCAATTCTGACTTTTCGTTGGGTGTTGGTGTGCGAGAAATGCAGGTCAAGAGGTTCGGCAATCAACTGGCTGGCTGACAATCTTGGATTCAATGCCTGCCATGGGTCCTGGAAAACCAGCTGGATTTGTTTCCGGAATGGATGAAAGGATTTGGCAGAAAGAGCGGTTATGTTCTCGTTCTTAAATCGCACCTGACCGCCCTTGACGGGGATGAGCTTGACCAGGCATTTGGCGATGGTGCTTTTTCCCGAACCACTTTCACCCACCAATGCAACCGTTTCTCCGGGTTGAATTTGGAACGAGACATCGTGAACAACAGCCTTCCAACCCTGTGGTGTTGGATAGCCGAGGCACAAGTCTTCACATTCCAAAAGGGGCATGGTTATTCCGATTAAACAATCTTCAGTTTGGGCATGTCCTGACCATCTATGATCCCAATCGGGTGGTTTTCCTTATCGACCACAAGCAAGTCATTGATGGATGCAGCTTCGAAAATTTGCAGAGCATCCACTGCGAGGGAGCCTGCCTGGATAGTCTTCGGGTTGCGGGTCATGAATTCAGCCACTGGTCTGGTCAAAATGTCAGCAGTTTCTAAAGATGCTCTTCGGAAATCTCCATCACTGAAGACTCCTGTCAGTGAACCCGAATGACCATCATAAAGAGCGATCGTGCCACACCGGGCATCGGTGATGGCCAGCAAGGCTTCCTGGACATTAATATTGTCAGCTGCCTTGGCGAACTTTTGTCCGGTTCTCATGATCTCATCCACCTTCAGCAACAAAACCTTACCAAGTGAACCAGCAGGGTGATAGCGGGCAAAGTCTTCCTTGGAAAATCCGCGCATTTCCAAATATACCATCGCCAGAGCATCCCCGATTGCCAGAGCAGCTGTGGTGCTGGCAGTTGGAGCAAGATTCAACGGGCAGGCTTCCTCTTCATAATGGTAAAGGAGGGTATGATCGCAGACCCGGGTTAGTGATGAATCTCCAATTGCAGTTATGGCCAAAGTGGTCACCCCCAGTCGCTTAAGGGACGGTATTAATCTCAATAAATCCTCAGTTTCGCCGCTGTTACTGAAAAGCAGGCAGAGGTCACCCTCCAGACAGAGTCCAAGGTCCCCGTGGAGGGCTTGGTTTGGATCAAGATAGGCAGCTGGAACGCCGGTAGAGTTGAATGTACCAAACAATTTCATGCAGATCGGCACATTTTTCCCAACTCCGGTGAAAACCAGCTTGTTGCCGGAGAGAATAGCCCTTTCAATCAATTGTATGGCATTGATAAAGGAATCACCCAGGTTGTCGGAGGTTGTCTGCAGGGCAGCCTGCTCGATTTGGAGACATTGCCGAGCACTGGCTAGAATTTCTTCGGAAGAAAGTGTCATTGGATTAACTTTATTGTTGGGTTTATTAAGAGTTTAACTGTAGAACCCAAGACATAGATAGCAAATGGAACGCAGGAGAAAAGTTAAAAGCCTTCGGGCAGTAGTATTATATTTAATTATGTTCAGTCTGATCGGGCTGATGATGCAGGGATGCGGGCCTTCTGGCAAGGTTACCCAGGAAACGGAAGAACGGGCCTATCGGCGAGGCAAAAGCCTTGTTCGGGAGGGACGCAAGGATGAGGCTCTTCAAGCCTTCCAAACCGTTATCGTGGCACGACCGGATGCCACGGAGTCACATCTGGAGGCAGGATTGATTTTCCTGGAACACATCAAGGATCCTTTGGCAGCGATTTATCATTTTCGCAACTACCTGGCCATGAGCCCGGAAGGGGAATACGCGGAATTCGTCAAGGAACTGATCCTCACTGCCCAGAAGGACTTTGCACAGACTCTCCCGGGTGAGCCTTTTGGAAACGAGGTGGATCGGGTGAATTTGATGGAAACTGTCAATAAACTGCAGGAAGAGAATAATCAGTTAAAGCAACGTGCGCTGGAGTTGCAGAGGGAATTGACCGATCAGGAGAGCGTGATTCAAAAGTACAGCCAGGCATTGAATATCGCCCAATCTCGTCCAATTCAACAGGGTGAAGTGGCACCAATTGTTATTCAGTCGACTCTCCGTAGTCAGACTTCCGGACAGCAAACCTACACGGTGCAGGCAGGTGACACGCTTAGCCGGATCAGTACCCGGGTTTATGGAGGCTCCAATCGTTGGAAGGAAATCTTTGAGGCCAATCGCGATCAGTTACCCAGTCCTAATGCCCTGCAACCAGGACAAGTTTTACGGATTCCCTGATGGCGTATTTTGATTGGAATGCGACAGCACCTCTTTTACCGGCAGCCCGTCGTTCCTGGCTGACTGCGATAGACACGGCTTGGGGCAATCCATCAACTGCTTACCGGACAGGAGCTCAAGCCAAGGTTTTACTGGATGAGGCGAGGGCTTCTATAGCCGATGTTCTGGACGTTAAAACTGAACAGGTTATTTTTACTTCCGGGGCGACCGAATCGAACAATGCTTTTATCCGCGAGGCCGCTCGACGAGCGGGGACCGGAGCAGAGGTTTGGATTTCGGCCATTGAACACCCATCCGTACGGGAAGCTGCTTTGCATTGGTGGGGGAAAGATAAGGTTGTTGAAATCCCCGTGAGTTCCAGCGGAAAGGTGGACCTGGATTGGATCCAGGAACGTATCTCAGATTCGAAACCATCGCTAATCTGTGTGATGGCGGTTAATAATGAGACCGGAGTCATACAGCCAATAGATGAACTGAATGAGCTGTGCATGGAAGCCGGGATTCAATTGTTTAGTGATGCGGTTCAGTGGTTTGGGAAAGGACCGGGTAAATTCGGATTCAGACAAGCAATTGCCGGGATTTCGTTGAGCGCCCACAAGTTTGGCGGACCCAAGGGAATGGGATGTCTCGTCCTCGGGGATGAATGG
>JAUVDD010000365.1 GCA_030595525.1 Puniceicoccales bacterium | reverse complement strand
GATGCATTTACGGAAGAACCAAAGGGATTTGAGCACTACTACGTGTTCAGCAAACCCGTTGGTGCTTACGAGAAAGTAGCCGAGTTCAAGGATCCTTCCAGTGGTCGTGCATTAGAATTTCACACTTCCGAACCAGGCATGCTGTTTTATTCCGGATTCTATACTTCGGATGAATTAAAACGGGAAAGCGGCGCCCAGTTCGGACAGTTCAGGGCATTCTGCTGCGAAACAGCTCGTTACCCGAATGGTCCTAATATTTCCGGTGCTCCTGATACTGTATTGAATCCGGGAGAAACCTATACGACCAGGACTGCATTTAAATTCAGCTGGTAAATCTGATTATTGTTTAAAGTGAACGGGTCCCCGGATTCCGGGGACCCAATTCCTTTTCGGAAAAATGGTCCCACTGAAGTGTTCCACAGAGATTGCTCTGCTGATTGATTACAACAGCAACTTCTACAGGAAGATTGTTACGGGTGTGGCGCGTTTCAGCAAAGTCAGTGGATGGAGATTCTTCACCACCCGGGGAGTTCCACAAATTACCGCAAAGGAACTCAAGAATTGGAATGGTGCAGGAGTCATTGGACGGATTGATCCCGACACCATGGACTACCTGAAATCCCGACAAATTCCAGCCGTTAACATCAAGACAGATTACCTGGGCCTTCCTGTTGCCTCTGTTCTGATGGACAATGGCCAGATCGGTAGTCGGGCAGCAGAATATTTCATTTCCAAGGGAATCCGCCGGTTCGCCGGAACTGCCTGGTCGATCAAGGGTGACAGTGGGCGTCTGAAATTGAACGGTTTCGGAAATGCTTTAATAAAGCATGGTTTTGATTTTGTTGAGTTGAAAGATCAGCATGAAATATCACATGTCTCCAATATTCTTCCTGTCAAAAAAGGAGAAACCGTTGGCGTATTTGCCGTCGAGGATTTTCTTGGCCGGATGGTAATCGAAGCCTGCCAGGATGCTAGCCTGAATGTGCCGGAAGATCTGGCCGTACTTGGCACAGATAACAGCCACTTTATTTGCGAAATGCTTTCACCACAAATGTCCAGCATGGAACTGGGTGCGGAACGCGTTGGATACCAAGCCGCAATCATGCTCGATAAGATTCTAAAAGGAGGCGACATCCCGGTTGAACCGGTACTTGTCGCTCCTGAGAGAATTATCGAAAGACGATCAACGGATATCCTGCTTATGCAGGATGAATTGGTGGCAAAAGCCCTTCGGTTTATTCATGAAAACGCATCCCTGCCAATTACCGTAACATCCGTAACTGACGCACTGCATTGTAATCGAAGAATTTTGGAGAAACGATTTCGTTCCAAGTTGAATCGCACGCCGCACGAGGAAATCCGCCGCTCTCGCATTCAACGTGCCTGCAAACTCCTCCGCGAAACGGACATGACTATCGAAACCCTGGCAGAATCCTGTGGTTACAGTAGTCGGGAACGTTTCAATGTAGCATTTCGGTTGGAGATGAGTAAAACTCCTTCTCTTTACCGTCGGGAATATCGGTTCTCCGGAACAGAATGATCAGTTGATATCAATCTTCAGGCAATAGGCGAACTCACAGGGCTTTTCTTCAGGAAAGCTGACAATAAGTCCGTCACCATTTGCTTCCCACTTGAGGGGACCTTTGTGACCAAGCAGTTCGACGGAGTTGATGGAATCGATTTGCTCGTTCATCAGAACAACAAATTCCATTATAACATCCTCCATTGTGCCTCGTCTCTCTGGCCAATCTAGAATGAAGGCATAAAGGTACCCATCCTTAGTCGTGTATCGGATATCCTTGTGGGTCATTGGAGACTCAATTGTCTTGTGAGGCATTTCAGTTTTACCCTCGCCAAAAAGATACCATGGGCGGGTTCCGTAAATACCTTCGCCATTCACTTCAAACCATTCGCCTACGTCTTCGAGGAGCTTGGTTGCCGTCTCATCCAGTGTACCATCTGCCCTGATAGGAATATTCAGCAGCAAGTTGCCATTCTTGCTGACGATATCGACCAACTTGTCCACCACGGCATCCGCAGATGTGTATGGCGTATCGATGTTGTAACCCCAGGAACCTATGGAATCGTCAGTTTGCCAGGGTTTATCAAGAATATGCGATGCCTTGCCGCGTTCGTAGTCAAGTGTCGCTACATCATCTGCGTAGAGACCCTGCCAGGGACGCTCCTTGATACACATGACACCTTCCGGGCGCTGGTTGTAGAAATGCGAAATAACGTCCATTCCTGTCTCACCTGCATCACTTCCACGAAACGGGATCGCACAGTCAAAGTACAAATGATCCGGTTCGTAGTCATCGATAAGTTGCTTTACGCGTTTCGCCCAAAGATCGCGCCATTCCTTCGGTGGATCATAAGCTGCCCGCGGATGCGTGCTCTGTCCATCATTTGAAGGGTAAAGCCCCTTCGCCTTGCCTTGCGCACCATCATAAGGAACTCCCGCTTTTGGTCCTTCCGCATCTGCCTGGTTTGCAACATTCAGCCACGCATAGCTGCGGGACAAGTGCGTCGTTACACCAAATTTCAATCCCGCCTTGTGAGTGGCTTCCTTGAACATTCCGATCAAGTCCTTTTTCGGGCCCATATTGACTGCATTCCACTTGTGGTGCTTTGAGTCCCACAAATCAAAATTGTCATGGTGTACCGCACAGGGAGTGAAGTACTTCGCGCCGGATCTTTTGAACAATGCCAGAAGCGCATCCGGATCAAAATTCTCGGCTTTCCACATCGGAATAAAATCCTTGTACCCAAATTCTGATGGGTGTCCGTAGTTCTCCAAATGATGATTATAATTCGGTGAGCCTTCAATGTACAGGTTACGGGCATACCACTCTCCCTGCTCC
>JAUVDD010000351.1 GCA_030595525.1 Puniceicoccales bacterium | reverse complement strand
CGCCCGAGGGTCGGTGGTCGGTGGCAATGGAATGGGACAAGGAGTGGCCCTCAGGCTGGGTGCATACCAATCCAATTAAAACGGAACAGGTTGGAGACTGGGTTATTTACCAAGGAGAAATCTCCTTGCCCGAAGGCAATTTAGTTTTGCGCGATTCCGAACGAACTCGCTCTGATGGATTAAGAGAACTCAAGCGCCGCTGGGAATGGACCGGAAAAAAACCGCTGAACAAAGTCACTCTGAGTATCCGGCAGCAGTGGCAGGCAACGGAGACCAGGCCCTTTCTTCCCGGTATCAGTTATTACGATAATCCGGCAGGACAATCGATTAACAAAACCCGCATACCAGTGATTGGAACAGAACCGGGAAGCAAGGGATTCTACGAGGAGCACCGCTTTCCAATGCCATTGGTTTGTTGGGAAGGTAAGGATAGTTCAGGAAGTTTTCATGCCGCTACGCTGCACAGCTTTCCATCGCCTGTCATGGCAGGCCATTTAGATGATCAGTGGTGGTCCCTGGGGACCGAACGTGTTTCCGGTGATCGAGTAGAATTTTCAGTCCTCTCGGGCCCACTTGCTTCCAACGGAAAGACGGGCGTTGTAAAAGCACACAAGTTGCAATTCATGCCTTATAAAGGGGCATGGTGTAATCTACTTCCCGGCCAGATCATTGAGAAAACAGTGATTCTGCAGGATCCTGTCAAAACTGTCCGGGGAGCAGGCTTTCAACACGCGGTAGGAACCTCCCTCAAACTCTTCAATATGGTATCCACCGACGGATACACTCCCTATGAAGAGATACTTAAATTGAAGATGAGTGACTCTATTAGCCGTTTCCGGGAGGATAAACTGTTTGCCGGTATAGATGCATTTCCGGGAGAAGAGCGGCCATGGATTGATCTTGGATGGGCGGGCCAGTCGGAAGCGGTTGCTTATCCATTCATCTTACTGGGTGAGCATTTTGGCGTATCGAATGCTAAAGAGGTTGCGCAAAAATCCCTCGACTTCATCAGCACATCCCCGTTCACCGAGGACGGTTTCTCAATCCGCTATGACTACAAAAAGCACGAGTGGTTTGATCGCCGAAACCCCCTCTCTCAGGGACAAACCATGAACAACATGTTCAATGCATTGCGGGCCGCTCGCGCAACAGGTGGATTTGATACCAGCAAATGGGAATCCTTTCTTAAGAAGGCATGCTTGCAACACGCTGAACGCATCCTTCAACCGGATTGGAATCCAGTTTCCACCAACGAGGGTTTTCTCATCGCTCCACTCGCTCAGGGAGTTGAACTATTGAAACTTCCAATTCTGGAAAAAGCTGCCCGCAAGGCAGCTGACCACTACCTGGACAGGCACCTTTCCATGGATGAGCCCTACTGGGGTGGCACCCTCGATGCGCGATGTGAGGATAAGGAAGGCGCTTGGGCTGCTCTTCAGGGATTTCTCGCCGTATACGATTTAACCGGGGAGAAACGATACCTTGCTGCCGCCGAACATGCGGGCGATGTAATCCTCAGCTACATGTATGTCTGGGATGTTCCGATGCCACCGGGTCGACTGGCCGATAATGGTTTCCGTTCGCGTGGGTGGACAGCAGTCTCTGTACAAAACATGCACCTGGACGTCTACGCCGTTCTATTCGCACCGGCCATCTGGCGCATCGGTGAATTAACTGGCCGTGATGAATTGAAATCGATAGCACGCCTCCTAACCGTTCCCTGTGGTCAACTGACCGATCCTTGGGGTAGTGCCGGTGAGCAACTCCACCAGACCAACTATGCCCAGCATTACAAGCCTGTTCCAAACAATTACAAAGGTGTCCGTGGAGATTATATTGAGAATTGGAATGTCTACTGGATCACCGCGCACTTCCTGAATGCCGCTGCTCAGTTCAAGGAAATGGGTGTGGATTGTTTGCAATGGTAATTCCACTACAAAGTAACTTCAAATTAGTAAAGTAGTCATGAACCGAATCTTACTCTGCCTCGTTTACCTTTCTTTAGGGTATTCTCTATCTGCGGAATCCCGGCCCAACGTGCTCATGATCTGCGTGGACGACATGAATGCCTACGCAACCAAAAAACAGTACCCGATAATCCAGACACCGGCAATCGACAGTCTTTTGGAACAATCCACTTTCTTCCCAAATGCCGCCTGTAATTCACCCGTATGCAATCCCTCCCGTTCATCTTTCTTCAGCGGACTATATCCGCATACAACCGGTGCTTATCTTAATGCAAGTGATGGATGGAATCGCTCTGAGTTGATGAAAAACATCCGGAACCTGCCGGAACACTTCATGGTGAACGGCTACATCACCTGGGGAGCTGGGAAAATACTGCACAACCCAATTTCCGATGAGCGCGAACAAGCCATGTGGAGTAACGCTCCAACCTACAAGGGCGGGTTTGGACCATTTGGCGACAAGGCTCATCAGTTTGCCGGTTCTTTCTATTCTATCCAGCCATGGACTAAACCGGATGAGGATTTTCCGGATGTGAAGAATGCAAATGCAGCGATCGAATTTCTAAATGAAGATCACCACAAACCCTTCTTTCTCTACTACGGATTATGGCGTCCGCATACGCCCTATACTGCGCCTAAACGGTTCTTCGACATGTATAATGAAGAGGATTTCACCCTGCCCCCGGGGACAATGAAGAATGATTTGGAGGATGTGCCGGAGCTAGGTCGATTGCTGACGGATGGCCTTCAGAGATTCGATAACTCTAACATGCCCAAAGATAAACTGCTTCGAAAGTTTCTTTATGCATACGCCGCCAATACTTCCTTTGCGGATTGGAACGTTGGTCGAGTTATTGAAGCTTTAGACAAATCAACTTATGCCGATAACACCATTGTCGTTTTCTTTTCCGACAACGGATTCCATACGACAGAAAAACAACGTTGGGGAAAGGCAACAATGTGGGATTT
>JAUVDD010000274.1 GCA_030595525.1 Puniceicoccales bacterium | reverse complement strand
TCATTCCGCATGTCATCAGCCAGAATGAACAGGATATTGGGTCGATCTGCAGCTGAAGCGAAGATTGCAGCGAACAGAATTAAGTAAAAACAGGAGAATCTCACCATATAGCTCCAATCCCTATCAAAATGATTACGAGATCGGAACTAAAATCTACGATTTTTTTCTGGGCATTACAACTTTGCTTATGCCGGCTTCTTCCAATCGTTTAAGGAGCTTTTTATTCAGCCGTGCCCGATCAGCAGCACTTTCTGGGTTGCGTGCCTGATTCGTGAACTGAAGGGGGTCCTTTTCCGTGTTGTAGACCACATCCGTGCCATCGGTGAACAACATGTAGCTCCACTCGTCCTCCCGCCAGGATGCTCCTGCTTGGAACGACAACGCACCTTCCTTGATAAAGGCATCATTGTTCTTTAGCACAGGCACGAGACTCGTTCCCTGCACATCCTTTGGTATCGAAAAACCTAATACGTCTGACAAAGTTGGATAGATGTCCACCAACTCGACGATCGAATCAGTTCTCCCGGGATCATATCCCGGAATAGACATGATCAACGGCACCCGAATCACTTCCTCATGCAAATTGGCCTTCTGCCAGAAAGTATGTTCGCCCAAGTGGTAACCATGGTCACTGGCAAAGACAATCGCCGTGCTGTCACGAAGTCCCAGTCTTTCCAGCTCATCGAGGATCTTGCCCATCTGGTCATCCATAAAGGTGACCGAAGCATAGTAACCTGCCCACATGCGCTTTTGATTGTCCGGGTACTTTCCAATTGGATTGTTACCGTTGGTCACTTTCGGCTGTCCGAGTTTTGGAATATCATCGGTATCATCACCTGGTACCTCCGGCACTTCGATATCCTGCCATGGATACATGTCAAAGTACTGCTTCGGCGCCACCATTGGATAGTGCGGACGCACCATGCCAGCTGCCATGAAGAACGGCTCATCCTTATGCTCGCGCAATAATTCAACGATTTTATCCGCGGTCTTGAAATCTGGCTGATCGGATCCATCCCCTTCATAGGTAACTGTGACAAACATTCGGTTCAGCATCCGGGTGGATTCACGACCTTCCAACTCGTCTGTAAAGATGTCTAGATTCAAACAGGCATAGTCACCCGGTGTATGCGCTTCCTGTCCTGCCGAATTAAACCGCTCAGTCCAGCACGCCTCAACGTCTTCACCATTTGTGCCGTCGATGATGTCCCCTGGCACGCGCATATGGAAGATCTTCCCGACCCGGGCACTGTACATCCCGTTCTCCTGGAAATGCTGTCCCATTGTCTTTCCCTTGTCGTCCAGATAACGGCTGTACATGAAAGATCGCCGGGATGGCCCGCATACCGTCCCCTGACAGTAGGCACGGTTAAAGACCACACCCTCCGACGCCAGTTTATCCAAATTCGGTGTCTGGCAGACCTCGTCGCCATAGCATCCCAGCACACTCGCTTTCAAGTCATCGGAAATCAGGAATAATACATTCTTGATCTTGGATTCGGCAGACAGGCAAAGGGTCGCACTTGTCAAAACGATGAATAATATACCGGTCAGAACCTTCTTCATTTGATTCCTTGTGTTCAACTGGAATAATTAAGGGAATTGAGGGATAGCTTACTTTTTCTCAAATTCCTTCACCTTGATATTCCGGAACTGGACAGTCCCCTCACTGCCAGCGTGTGACTGGAGACTGAAGAAGCCCTTCATATATTCTCCATTCCGCCAATGTGCAGCAGGGATGCCGTTCACCCATGTCCGGACATTGCGTCCTCTGGCCAGAATGGTGACACGATTCCAACCATCGTAATTGATGGCACCACGAACTTCCTTATGGGCATCCAGCCAGAGCGGATAGAAATAACCACCGCAGCTTTGTCCGTAAATACCACCGGACCAACCCCGATCCTTGCCATCATCTTCCATCTCCACCTGTGGTCCATAGACAACCTCTTTGCCCTTCTCTTCCTTTACACGGGAACGAAATTGGACACCAGTGTTTCCATCGACCAGCCATTTGATTTCACAGGTGAAAATAAAGTCCTCATAATCGTCACGAACGGTGGACAAGTAGGTGCTGGGTGATCCTGGTATACAAACTGCCTCAATGACTTCGCCCTTCGCAGTGATCTTGGCATTCCCGCCTCTTGCTACCCATCCGTTCAGGTTCTTCCCGTTGTAAAGATTCACAAATCCCTGTTTCAGGGCTGGTTCCTTGTTGGTATTGATCAACATATCCTCAGTTTTGGGCACATTTTCCTGCTTAGCGTACTTTGGGTACCAGACTTCCATCTGGGATTCAGAGACTTTATTTCCGCAAGCAATTGAGACCATTGCCAGGCATGAGAGAACGAGTGTCAGTGTTTTCATAATTCTTTTGGTGAGTTTTTATTTTGGGAACGCACATATTAGATAAGAACTGTTAAAAAGCTAGCTTTTGTTCACTTATTGAACAAATTTTCGAAAATCCCCCTTGCTAGTAATTAATCGACTGCCGTAATCACGTATTCTTTATGCGCGATTCTGTATTTCACGAATCGTCCGGATCTGATATATTTTTCAAAGACACGACAAAACATGAAAAACTTACTTCCCATCATACTCTTACTGGCGACATCAATCGCACACGCCAAGGTCATCAATGTGGCAGATCACGGCATCGTTCCCGGTCAGGATGCCACCTACAAGTTGAACCAGTTACTTGAGTCGCTTAAGGATGAGTCAAACGTCACGATCGTCTTTCCAAAGGGACAGTACGATTTTCATCCGGAAAATGGCATGGAGATATACCGTGCTGTAGCCAATCACGATAACGGCCTGAAACGGATGGCATTCCCATTGTTCAATTTCAAAAACATCACTATTGATGGGAACGGTTCCCTTTTCATGTTCCATGGACTGATAGTTCCCTTCACCGTGGAAAGCGTTCAGGGAGCTACCCTGAAAAACTTCTCAATCGACTGGATCCGCTCGTTTCATGCCGAACTGGAAGTCGTTGAAAGCAATCCCGAGGACAACAGCTTCATAGTGGAGACCGATCCAGAGCTATATCCTTATACAATAGCTAAAGGAGGAATCACTTTTCATCGATACGAAATAGACCATCCGATCGGTTCAAACATGGTTTGGGATCCTAAAACGGAAGCCCCCATTTATGGCACAAAGAAATATGCAATCAGGGGAACGAATGCGGTCGTTACGCCAGCTGGAGAAAACCGGTTTAAAATTGCCAAAGCAGTGAAGAAGGCCCCACCAGTTGGAACCATTCTGGTCACCTATGGCACCCATCCCACCAGTCGTCTCTGCCATGCCATCCAAATCACCAACTCCAGCAACGTACTGTTGAACAATGTGACTGTCCACGATGCCGGCGGCATGGGACTCATCGTCGAACGGACCGATAACATCACACTGGATCACTTCGTTCT
>JAUVDD010000149.1 GCA_030595525.1 Puniceicoccales bacterium | reverse complement strand
CATCTGCATATAGAAGGTGCGCTTCCCTGGCATTTGATCCATGAACTGGATCCTCAGCGCTTCCCGGAACCACCGGCTTCCTGGCAGGATGGTTACAAATTTCCCGACTTCGCTCATTTTGAGGAGGAGCTCCTCGACATGGCGGGTGCATGGTACACTTCGCCAGAGCGCTACCATCAGGCAGCGGGGCTCATATTTCGCCAGCTACAGGAGGAAGAAAATGTACAGTATATTGAGACGAGTTTCGCTTCAGGCGTGATTGAGTTCATGAACCTTGATGGAAAGGCAGTCGCTGATGCAATCAAGGCGGCAGTACCACCAGGATTGACCGTACGGTTGTTCATGGGGATTCACCATGATGGCTATACGGCAAGGAGTGAAGGATTCATTGAGGATTGTCTTCACTGGGAAGCACTGGATGGTGTGGATCTCCACGGCACAGAAACAACTCCCCTGGAGCCGTGGACTTCCGATTTCTGGAAACGTGCACGTGATGCGGGCAAACAAACCAAGGCTCATGCCGGGGAATTCGCTGGTGCGGACTTTGTCTGGAGGGTTGTTGATGAACTGGGAGTTACGAGGATTCAACATGGAGTGCGTTCAATTGAAGATCCGAGACTGGTTCGGCATCTTGTAAACGTTGGTGCCGTGTTGGACTTTTGTCCGATTAGCAATGTCAAATTGGATGTTGTCGATCGGATGCAGAATCATCCAATGCGCGATCTCTTTGATGCAGGAATCATTTGTACATTAAGTACAGATGATCCGGTTTCCTTTGGTAACTCACTGACTGAGGAGTACGTAGCCATTCACAACGAATTGGGCTTTACATATTCCGAGATGGGAGAGATTGCCGCTAATGGATTTCGCCACTCAATCGACGGAGGAGCTGCATTTTCCGATGAGATTGAAACTATCAGTGCTTTGGTACAAGAGTTCTCTAAGGAAGGATGATTCATGGAAGGTTCCTCTGATACCGATTTTCAGGTGATTGTTCCGGAAGGAACACGTTGGCAACGAGCGGATAAGATTTTGGCAAAGATCTATCCTGATCTAAGCCGATCCCGCTGGCAAAAGCTGTTCCAGGCGGGTCGTGTCTGGCAGGAGGATCGTGTGCTTGCACAGAAAAATAAATTGCGGGCGGGTGATGTCGTGGAATTTTCGATACCAGCAGTTGAGCCACTTGACCTGCGTCCGGTTGAAATGCCCCTATCCATTCTTTTTGAGGATGAAGAGATACTGGTGCTCAACAAGGATCCAGGCCGGATCGTGCATCCCGGCGCCGGTACGGGAGATGATACGTTGGTCCATGGGCTGCTGCATCATTGCAAAGGGAGCTTGAGTGGGATTGGTGGCAAGGAGCGTCCTGGCATTGTTCACAGGTTGGATAAGGACACCAGCGGTGTCATGATTGTCGCGAAAACAGATAATGCATTCCAGTCACTGGCAGAACAATTTGCCGGAAGAAGTATCCAGAAATTCTATACAGCGATTGCGCGGGGCGTGCCGGATCCAACGGAGGGGACCATTGAGGAACCAATCGCGCGGCATCCCTTTCACCGGGTTCGCATGGATTGTCGTCCGGAAGGGCGCCCCTCGAAAACGGATTATTGGGTGGAGCGCGACTGGGGTAGGGCAGCGCAGATTCGCTTGCAGATCCATACTGGACGCACGCACCAGATCCGTGTCCACTTGAAGCACCTGGGCCATCCCGTGCTGGGTGATGCTCTATATGGATACAAGGAAAAGGAAGGAATGCCGACAGTACCGCGAGTCATGTTGCATGCGCAGCGGTTGGAGTTTATCCATCCGGTGACCGGTGAAGAAATGGCATTGGAAGCGCCCGTTCCCGATGATTTCCAGCAGGTCATTGATGAGCTGGATAAGCAGACCTCATAAACGGAAAGCCATTGACCGTTAAGCAACGATCCGCGAAGCTGCCCTCATGAAGGCAAGTGAATTGTTTGATTGGCCGGATAGCCTGCCATTTGCGGAGTTTTTCGACATGGATGCACATCCGTGGGAGTGGCTCCCGAAAATCAAGGAAGCCGTTGAATCGGCCGTCTTTGGACAGGTTGGTTCCGTTGAGGAATTTCCGAAGGGCGTCACCATTGAGGGACCCGTGTACATACATGCCAGTGTGAAACTGCCGCCATATTGTGTCATTCAGGGACCCGCATGGATCGGCGAGGATGTACAGATCCGCCCGGGTGCATTCATTCGTGGCAACGTGATCGTTGGCAAGGGCTCGATTCTGGGGAATGCCTGCGAGTACAAAAATTGCCTGCTGATGGAAAACGTCGAGACACCGCATTACAATTATGTGGGTGACAGTATTCTCGGTAACAATGCTCATCTTGGAGCCGGTGCGATTTGTGCCAACCTGCGTCTGGCAAGGGATGAAGTGGTCATTCGCATGGGCAGGAAACGTTACAAGACGGGACTGCGCAAAGTCGGTGCCATGATGGGTGATGGATCGGAAGCCGGATGCAACAGCGTCCTGCAACCGGGAACTATCCTTGGACGGCGGGCGGCGGTCATCAGCATGCCCTTCAATGGTTATCTCCCGGCCGACAAAATCGCCATCCCGGAAAATAAGTACCGGGTGCTCCCACGGCCGAGGTGACGTATGAGGGTAGGGCGGTTTCGATGAAACCGCCGCTGCGGACGTTTCATCGAAACGTCCCTACCGGGCGTTGGAAAATTTTGCTCCCTACGGATTCAAAATCCGGATGACATCGGCATGGATATCCGGATGGGCGACGACGATGCCGGATTCGCCGACGGGCTCATTACCATACCAGTCGGTGGCGACTGCGCCAGCGCCCCGCAGGACGGGTATCAGCGCGGCGATGTCCCAGAGATTCATAATGGGATCGGTCATGATGTGGGCACCTCCCGAAATAAGAAGCGTGTAACCGAAACAATCCCCCCAGCTGCGATATTGATCAGTGGCTTTCACCAGGGCATCCCAACCATCACCATTGTGATAAATGGCCGGGCTCTTGGGATCCGTGGTCAGTAGAAAGCACTTATCCAGAGGGGGCGGCTTCCTGAGCGTAACCGGCAGATCGTTGCACAGACAGTAATCGTTATTACCGATATACAGTTTCCCCATGGCGGGGATGTGAATGGCACCCCAAATGGGTTTCTCATTCTGACGCAGGCAAATCAGTGTACCAAAATGCGGTGAACCCGCTGCAAAGGATCGTGTCCCATCGATTGGATCGAGGACCCATGTAAATTCGGCATCAGCGTTTTCATCATCAAATTCCTCACCGATGATACCGTGTGAAGGGAACTTCTCTGAAATCATCTCGCGCATGATTTCCTCGGCCCTGCGATCCGCGAAAGTGACAGGCGTGTCATCCTCTTTCCACTCAACCTCGAGATCCGGGTTGGCGAACAAAGGATTAATCACCTTGGCAGTTTCAAATGCCAGTTGCTTCAGGAAAGGAATGATGGCGGGATCGTCCTTCATAATTCGATGATGTGGGCAAGGATCGGGCTAAGGCAATGCAGATTTCGATTTGACCTACAAGGCGACCGGCAAATGCCGCATGACGATGTCCTCCAGCTCGGAGAAAGATTTTTCTGCGAGGTCTCTATCCGACGCCTCTGCCAAGAGGCGCACCTTTGGCTCAGTTCCGGAATAGCGGAGGAGGATGCGTCCGGATTTGCCCAGCCGCTTTTCCATTGAGTCCAGCTCGCTTTGCAGCTCGGCTATATCCTCGAGAACCGGCTTATCGGTAACCGGCAGATTCTTCTTAATCTGCGGGAATGGTTTAAATACAGAACCCAGCTCGGCGAGGGTCTTGCCGCTTTCGATGACTTCGTTGAGCACCAGCAGCGTGGCGAGGAGACCATCACCAGTGGGAAGATGCTCCATCGCGATAAAGTGTCCACTGGACTCTCCACCGAGTACGTAACCGTTGTCGCGCATCGAATAAAAGACCTGACGATCACCCACGCCGACGCGCTCGACCGCGACCCCAGATTCAGCGAGGCAGTTGTCCAGTCCGAGATTGCTCATGATAGTGGCAACGATCGTATTCTTTTTCAAACACCCACGCTGGGCCCATCCTGTGCCTAAAACCGCCAGGACAGCATCTCCGTCGAGAACCTTGCCGGTGTGGTCGCATAGAATGACCCGGTCACCGTCACCGTCGTGGGCAATACCAAGATCCGCGCCATGTTCCAGAACGGCCTTGGCGAGGACATCGGGTTTCTCGCTTCCAACACCTTCATTGATGTTTGTGCCATCTGGTTCCACGCCGATTAAAAACAGCTTTGCACCGAGTTTGCGCAGGAGATCCGGGGTGGTGCGAAAGGCGGCTCCATTAGCACAGTCGAGTACGATCCGCATGCCAATCAGGGCATTTTGCGGGAGCAAATTCTCGTATCCGGCAATATAATGGCGCCGTGCCTCAAAGTTGCGAACGGGTGGAGTGGCTGAGTTGTTCTCTTTTTCTAGAGGGATGCTGTCGATCAGTGCCTCAATCTCCAATTCCTGATCCATCTGCAATTTGCAGCCTCCCGGACCGAACAGCTTGATCCCGTTATCCGTGGCTGGATTGTGTGATGCCGTAATTACGAAACCCATATCCAGTCCGAGCACCCGGATCGCCACTGCCGTGGCCGGGGTCGGGCAGATGCCGACATCGAAAATCCTGATTCCTTCCGCATGCAGGCCACCTGCCAGAGACATGAATAATTTCTCTCCAGAAGCGCGGGTATCCCGACCGATAGCCACATGCTTGGCTGCAGAGGATGGGGTTCTGTTCATCCACTGTCCGATTGCCCGGCCGAGTCGATAAACAAAATCCGGTTCGAGAAGGGGTCCGGTTACGCGATCGCGTATACCATCTGTTCCAAAATACTTCATTCAGCTGAATCGTTGGTTTGATAAAATGCTTTAGCCTTGCCGAGCCATTCCTGTAACTTGCCACCCAGCATGACTTCGCGGGCC